>JBBIVP010000154.1:0-5082 GCA_037439705.1 bacterium | reverse complement strand
AAAAGAAATGGGTTTTAAAGGGTTTGTAAGGAATACCCCTATGGGTGTTGAAATCCACATAGAGGGTGAAAACACCCACTCTGATTTTGTTGAGCGTCTAAAAATGGAGGCACCAATTAATGCAAGGATAGACAGCATAAAAATTTTTGATGAGGAGATAAAAGGTTTTAAAGATTTCTTAATCCTAAAAACGAAAGAGGGCGAATCCATTGTCTTTGCTCCACCTGACCTCTTCACATGCACTGAATGCCTTGATGAACTATTCAATCCATCGGACAGGAGGTTCAGGTATCCATTTATAAACTGCACAAACTGTGGTCCGAGGTGGACAATAATAAAAGAACTTCCATACGACAGAGAAAAAACAACGATGAGAACTTTCAAGATGTGCGAGGAATGCAGAAGGGAGTATGAAGACCAGATGAGCAGAAGGTTTCATGCTGAACCAAATGCCTGTCCATCCTGTGGTCCAAGGATTGAATTCATAGAAAATGGAAAGCATTTTTCAGATGGAATAAAAATGGCAATTGAAAGAATAAAGGAGGGAAAGGTTGTTGCTTTAAAAAGCCTCGGAGGATTTCACCTCCTATGCGACCCTTTAAAGAAAGATGCACTGCATAGGTTAAGGGAACTCAAAAAAAGGGAAAGGAAACCATTTGCCCTTATGGCAAGAGATATTGATGAGATAGAAAAAATAGCATTCATAAATGAAGATGAGAGAAGGATTCTTCTTTCTCCGCAGAGGCCGATTGTTCTTTTAAAAAAGAAAATTGAGATTGAAGGAATTTCACCGGGAATAAACACCTACGGAATTATGCTCCCCTATACTCCCCTTCATGCCCTTATAATGGAGGAGATTCCATTAATCATTGCCACGAGCGCAAACCTCAAGGAGAGCCCCATAATAAAGGATGAGAGAGAAGGAGTTTATGAACTTTCGGATTGTGTTCTCACCCATAACAGGGAAATAGCAATGAGATGTGATGACAGCGTTCTTAAGGTTGTGAGTGGAAAAAAGGTTTTTTTGAGAAGGGGAAGGGGATATGTGCCTGAACCCCTTGAAGTGAAAAGTTCCTCAAAATTAAACCTTCTTGCTCTGGGTGGAGAATTAAAGAACACAATATCTATTTTCAAAGAAGGATACATAATAACAAGTCAATATCTCGGCGATATGAAGGACATAAGAAACCAGAAATATCTTGATGAGGTCCTACAGCACTTCTTCTCCCTTTACTCTTTCTCTCCTGATATCATTATATGCGACCTCCATCCTCAATTCACAACAACAAAAATTGCAGAGGAATGGGGAAAACCATCTATGAAGGTTCAGCACCACATATCCCACATATTTTCAGTTCTTGCTGAAGGCTCCTTAAATCCCGATGAACCCTTTCTTGGAATAAGTTTTGATGGGGTTGGATACGGAGAAGACGGAAAAATCTGGGGTGGAGAGTTTTTTGTGGGTGGAAATGGAAAAATAAAAAGGATTTTTCACTTAAAATACATACCGCAGCAGGGCGGAGACCTTTCAACAAAAGAACCATGGAGGATGGCACTTTCTTACATTCTTCATTCAAAAGGAGAAGAGGGAATAAAGATAATAAAGGAAAAATACCCTGAAATAGAGGGCTCAAAGATAAAAGGCGCCTTAATGGCAATTAAAAAGGGGATAAACTCACCCCTCACCTCATCTGTGGGAAGACTATTTGATGCGGTCTCCGCAATCCTTGGAATCTCTCCTATAAGAATTGACTATGAGGCTGAAGCGTGTATGAAGCTTGAATCAGAAACAAAAGAAGGAGTGAATGAAATATACCCTTACGAAATAAAGGAGGAAGAGATTGATTTTTGCCCTATGATAGAAGAAATAATAAATGAGCGTGAAGAAAATGGAGTAATATCCTCAAAATTTCACAATACCATCTCGGATATGATAATAAAGGTGTCAAAACTATCCATTGAAAGGTTTGGAATAAAGAGGGTTATAATCTCGGGAGGAGTTTTTCTTAATGCCTACCTTTTAAGAAAAATTATGGAATTGGCAGAGAAAGAGGGAATTTCAATCTACACCCACGAGAAATTCTCTCCAGGAGACGAATCCATCTCCCTCGGACAGATATATTATGCCCTATGGAGCGTCGGGCAGGGGGGTGTGTTGGGAGGGGGTGGAAAAGTTAAAGATATGAGCGCCATTAAGGAGTGAGAGGGAGAGATGAAACAAATCCCTTGTTCAAAAAATCCCTTAAATTCTCTCATTCAAACTCATAAAATGTCGCATAAGTATATAACTTATACACTCGTTTGACTTGTTCCAGATGTTTGTTATATCATTGTGAGGGAAAAATATGAATAAAAAATGGTTTTTGAGCGGAATATTTCTTCTTGCCCTTACCTGTGGAAAGGAGGAAAGGCTTTCTACCATTCCTCAAACTGAAATTCCACCATCATGGACAACTCTGAAAAAGACAATAAAACCACTCCTTCCCGCCCAGCCCCTATCAGAAGAAGAGATAGAAAAAAACAGGGATAAAATCGGGAAGTTTGAATTCGGAGATGGAGAACCCCACATTTTGAGAGAAGATATTGCAAAAAAGGGAACCGGTGGAGAAAGGAGGTCAATGCTCTATTTTGTTCACCTTAGTGATGTTCATATAGCAGATGAGGAATCGCCGTTGAGGACCGAATCTACCATGCTTGAAATCTCTCAGAGGTTCAGCACACAGATTCTTGATGTAATGATGAGAACGCTGAACGATTTTTCAAAGGAAAGACCTTATGATTTCATTATCTTTACAGGAGATTCAATTGACAGTTCCCAGTTGAATGAGGCTGAGTGGTTTAGAGGGGTGATTGAAGGAGAGGAAATTGACCCCGATTCAGGAGAAGATAATGACCCTGTTGCCGGTCCTTACAACGATTTCAATGACCCCTTCAGGGCACATGGACTTGATAAAAGGGTTCCATGGTTTGTGGTCATAGGAAACCATGACTGCCTCATAAAGGGAACAGTATGGCCTTCCTTTGAGTGCTCACTTCTTTCTGGATTTGACCCTTTAATTGCCACATCCGACAGGGTATGTGGAATAAAGGGACTTTGTGGGGCACAGGATGGTTCATCGGATGAGCCGAAAATTATAGATGCTGGCAGTTTTACACCACCGGATGAAAGAAGAAGGATAATAAGGTGCACCGGATATATGGAAAGACTTATGGGGCATCCTTTCAGCGAGGAAAACATTGAAAGGGGTTATGGAAACTGGGTAAAAGATGTGGGAAAGGTTTTTAGAATAATTGCTCTTGATACTATTTGCAGGGAAGAGTTTCTCTGCGGAGGGCTTTCATCCGCATGCCTTGAAAGATGGCAGTTTGAAGAGTTTCTCATTCCAGAACTTGAAAGGGCAGGAAAAGATAAAAAACTCGTTATACTGACTTTTCATCATTTCCTTGGCTCATTCTTTCCTTATTCACCGGTCTCAGAAGAGGAATTTGTAAAAACTATATCTGCGTTTCCTAATGTATTCCTTCTTCTTGTAGGACACGGACACGATAACAGAATTATTCCCCATCCAACAAAGAACGGCGGGTTCTGGGAAATAGAGACTTCCGGACTCGGTTCCTATCCACAGCAGGCGAGGATTATTGAGGTGGTTGATAACGGAGATGGAACGGGTTCAATTTTTACCACGATGGTTGACCACAATTCGCCCGAAGGAAGTCTTTCAGCAAAGGGAATGGAGATGGCTTTGAGGGAGATTCAGGAGGCTATAATTCTCTCAGGAGATATTGGGAAAATTCTTTTGAGAGGAGCATCCTTTCACTACGGAAAACCTGAGGACAGAAATGCAGAGCTCATTTTCAAAATTCCTTATGATATTTACGAGGAGAGTAAAAAGGAGAATTTTCCATCAAGGATAGAATCCGTGACTACATTGAAAGAATGAGGTCCAGATTCCGCTCCAAGGAACTTCAAAAACCAAAATAGCCAAGAAAGAAAAATTTATTGAAATAATTTTCTTGTATGGTAGTTTAATCACCATGAGTGGATATGGAGAGCTCTTAATAATAGTGATATTTTCTGCTCTGGTTGTTGTGGTTCTTCTTCTTATTGCTATGTTTCTCGGTCCACAAAGGAAAGTTCCAGCAAAACTTACCACATACGAATGCGGGGTTGAACCATTCGGAGATGCGCGGGCAAGGTTTTCTGTAAAATTCTTCATGATAGGAATTGCATTCCTCATTTTTGATGTTGAGGTTGCACTCCTTTTTCCGTGGGCTGTTAAACTTCTCGGGTTCAAATATGAAGGACTCGGAAAAATAGCATTCCTTGAAGGAACCATATTTGTAATAGTTCTTTTGATAGGGCTTATTTACATCATAAGAAGAAGTATACTGGAATGGGAATAGAGATTGAGTTAGAAAAACTGAGCGGAGAAGGAGTAATTGTTGGAAATCTGAAGAAGATAATCAGGTGGGCAAGAAAAAATTCTTTATGGCCATTCCCTTTTGCGACCAAATGCTGTGGAATAGAGTTTATGGCTGTAGTGGGAGCCCATTATGACCTTGCAAGGTTCGGAGCAGAGGTTGTTCGGTTTTCTCCGAGACAGGCAGACCTTCTTATGGTTGCAGGAACAATCACATATAAAATGGCTCCTGTTCTTAAAACCATTTACAAACAGATATGTGAGCCAAAGTGGGTGATTGCAATTGGCGACTGTGCCTCATCAGGAGGATTTTTTGATACCTATTCGGTTCTTCAGGGAATTGATAAAATAATTCCGGTGGATGTCTATGTTCCCGGCTGTCCGCCAACTCCAGAAAGCATAATTACTGCCCTCATGAAGCTCCAAAAGTTGATTGATGAAGGAAAGGTTTTGAGAAGCTATGAGCGAGAAAGACCTCTTAAAAATCCTTAAAGATTCCCTTCCTCATGCTGAGATTGAGGAGAAAGAGATGGTTATAATAAAGGTGAACAGGGATAAATACCTTGAAACGATGAAGTTTTTGAAGGACATCAAATTTGATTTATTTGTTGACCTTTTCGGCACACACTATCCTTCAACACAGGAGATAGAAGTGATAGTT
>JBBIVP010000153.1:0-5110 GCA_037439705.1 bacterium | reverse complement strand
GACATCGTCAAACTATCTAAAGATATAGAATACTGGGCAGATCAGCTTGATTATGTCTATAAAAATAAAAGAATGAGGTATACATAATGACATATATTTCAAATAGATTTAATTATGAGGAAACACAGCGTAAAAACATACCGATGAAAATTCTTCACACCTCAGACCTTCACCTAAGAAAAGAAGAAGATGAGAGGTGGGAAGCGCTTGAAAATCTGATTCAACTGGGAAAAAAAGAAAAGATTGAAATTATGGTTATTAGTGGAGACCTCTTTGATACAGATACAAATGCCGAAGAGTTGAGGCCAAAGATAAGAAGTCTCTTTTCTAAAACAGGCTTTCAGATAGTGATAATTCCGGGAAACCATGATGAGAGGAGTTATGAAGGGGGAAAGTATTTTGGTGATGATGTTCATATTATATTAGATTATAAAACACCCTTTGAATGGAAAAATGTTAGGATATGGGGATGTCCTTTTGAAAGGATAAAGGAAAAACAAAAAGTTTACAGAAGATTATATGACCTTGGTAAGAAAACTGGAAAGGATGAAAAAACGGATATCCTTCTTTTTCATGGAGAACTTCTAAAATTTTATTATTCCAAAGGTGAATTTGGAGAGGAAGAAGAAGGATATATGCCTGCAGAGATATCTTATTTTAAAGGTTTTAAATATGTCCTTGCCGGGCATTTTCATACAAAATATAGTATAGAGGAAATAGAAGGTGGAGGATATTTTGTTTATTCAGGTTCTCCTGTTTCAATAACAAAAAGAGAAAAAGGAAAAAGGTGTGTAAATTTGTTCGAAGTAGGAAATCCACCACAAAAATATGAACTTAACACATTTCATTATGAGGAGCTGGAAGTTTCAGTTGATGATTCAGATGCCGAACCATTTGAAAAGATAAAGAAAGCCATTGATGGACTCCATCCACATGCTTGGCTGGTTCAAATAAAGATTAAAGGGTATATAAATGGTGAAAAGACAGGTATAAACGAAGAAGAGTTTAATAATGGAATAAGAGAAATGGTAAAAGAAAAGTTTCCAGATAGCCCGATAGATAATAAAGTTATAGATATAGGTAAAATTTTAACCGATGAACTATATCAACATTTTCTTGAAAAGGCAAAAAACTTATATGACGAAAATAAGATAAAAGAGTTAAAGGAATTAGTAATAAGTGCTATGAAGGGGGTGAGGTTGCAACGAAGATAAAGGAATTTTCAATTTTGAAATACGGCCCATTACATGGTAGGACATACTCTCTTAAAGACTTTAATTTGATATGGGGAGGAAATGAAGAAGGAAAAACACTTATGATAGATGCTCTTCTAAGAATGATTTTTGGGAAAAAAGAAGAAAAGAAATTCAAAGGCATAGATAGGGTAACTGAAGACCCGATAGGCAAGATATTATTTACAGACGGGAATGATGATTATGACCCTCTAAAATACAAAGATTTTCTTAAAAAAATTAATATTACTTCTGATGAATTTCGGAATATATTTATTATAAGAAACAGTGACCTTTCAATTGAGAGTGGGTATTATTCAAATTTTACTGAGCGACTTACAGGGGAGAGGATAAAAGAGATTGAAGACATCATAAAAAAACTCAGGGAAATAGGAAGATTGACGGACACGCTCAGTGATATATCTGATGAGCAGAAATTTGGAAAACTGAGGACAAAACTCACAACATCTGATTCACTTAGGAAGAAAATAAAAAGTTTAAAGGACAGGTTTGAAAATGAAAAAATTAATGAGGTGCATAGGGAATGTTTTGAATTGGAAGAAAGGATAAATGAAAATAAGGAGAAAATAGAGCGTCTTGAGAACGCAAGGAAGAGGGAGAAATATGAAAAGGGCAGTTCAATATTAAATGAAATAAATAACCTAATTTCACAAATCAACGAACTTTCAAGTTTCAATGAAAAAGAAAGGGAAAATTGGACAACCTGTGAGGAGGGTATAAAAAGGCTGAAAGAGGAAAAAGAAAGACTTGAATCAGAAATTAATAGAAAAAAAGAGGAATTAGAAGGAATTAAAAAGGACCTTTACAGCCGGGAGGAAAGGAAGAGGGTGGAAAAAATAATAAATGGCGAGGTGGAGGGGTATGAAGAGAAGAGAGGAAAGTTGAAATCTCATCTTCTTGTGTTTTTCATTTTTCTTTTTATTGGTTCTTTAATTGGAATTATCTTAAAGCCATCCCTGATTTTTTACATCCTGATTCCGACTCTCCTGATATTTCTTGTTGTAGCAGGAATGTATTTTTACAAAATAAAGAGAGCGGAAAAATCCCTTTATGAATTGGTGGCTAAAGAAATAGGAATACAGGTTCAAAGTGTTGACAAAATTCGTTTTCAATTTCAACTCATGGAAAGAGAATATGAAGAAACAAAGAAAAAGTTAGAAGAAAAAGAGAATGAACTGCGTTTAAGGAATGAGGAAATAAAAAATTTAGAAAATAAAATTAACTCCCTCATTGAAGAGATAGAAAAAATAAAAGATAGAGCAAAAGTGTCCTCCATTGAAGAGTTCACCCAGCACCTTGAGAAAAAACGAAGATTAACTGAATTGATAAAAGAAAAAGAAGGAATCCTTTCTGGACTGTTTGGCAAGAAATACAATACTCTGAAGGAAAACCTTTCTTTCTGGGGAAAAGAGATTAAAGAGCTTGAGGTATATAAAGATAAAGCTACAGATATTTCAGGAGATGAAAAAGAGGAAGAGGAATTAAGAAAAAAGATAGATGAAGACAGAAATAAGTTAGATGAGAAAAAGAAGAAACTGGATGACTTTCAAAATGATATAAAAAAATTGGGGAGGAAGCAAAGAAAATTATAGAAGTAATCCGTTGTGAAAGTATGGAGGATTTAGAAGGCATTGAGGAAGAGCTTAAGAGATTTAAAGAGGAAACAGGAAAGAATGCTGAAAATGCTCGTTGTGCTATAAAAATTTTTGAAGAGATAAAAAAAGAAAAAGTGCATCAGGTATCTCTTCTTTTCGGTAAAAATGGTCCAGTTTCACGGTATTTCCAGGAGATTACCGGGGGGGAGTATGAAGAAGTAAATTTTGACAGCAAGGAGTTGACTCTCACTGTTAAACGGAAAGGTGGGGAGAAATTAGAGGTAGGAAAACTTTCAGCAGGTGCCTATGACCAGTTATATTTTTCTATAAGGCTTACTATGGCTGAAATCCTTCTGGAAGGTAAAAAGGGATTTTTTATCCTTGATGACCCCTTCATAAAATATGACTTTGAAAGACTGGGGCGTCAGATTGATATCTTAAAAAGAATCTCACTGGAAAGAGGATGGCAGATTATATATTTTTCCGCCAAGAAAGAGATAAAAGAGATTTTTTCCGAAAAATTTAAAGACTATAAAGGGTATGTTGAATATGAACTATAAACAACCTTATGTTGAATCCGTAAATAAGAAAGAAGTAATTCCCCTACCTTTCGCTGGAAGAGAAAATTTTTGACAAAGTGGAGATAAGGAATATAATATGAATAAATGGATGAAAAGACTAAATCAATAAGACCGGGGAATGGAAAAGATGAGATATAAAATTACTTTTGATTCTCCTGATATTAAAGAAATAACAATAGATCGGGATTACAGGAGATATTTTATTTCCTTTTTAAAAAGTGTGTTTGAACGCTCTTTTCTTTTTGGAGAACTTTATGACAGGAAAACTGTAAAACCTTTTACATTTTCAGTCTATCTGGGCAAAATGAAATTGATTGATGAAAATAACAGAGACAAAATTTTTATTAATCCTCCCCTAAATTTGATATTTTCAACAGGAAACTTTGAAGTTTTTGCTTCATTTTACAATGGTGTACTTCAATTGAAAAAAGAAAATAAGGGAATTACATTTCCCCGGGGAATTGCTCTTTCTGTGAAGGATATAATTCTTCAAAGAAATTACAGAATTAAAAATAATCACGTAGTTTTTAAGACCATCGGAATAGCAGTATTAACAGATCCGGAAAAGGATGCCAGTAATTTCAATGAATGGTTTTTAATTCCTGAAGAAGGAAAATTGGAAAAATTTGAGGAGGTTTTGAAAAAAAGAACAATAGAAAGGTACGAAAGAATAAAAGGAGAAAAAATTAAACCCGAAGAAATAAAACTTACTCACATCTCCAATGTAAAAGAAATAATGGTAAAGCATTACGACGGGTTTATAAGAGGATTTAAAGGTATTTTTTCAATTGAATCTCATCCAGAGATTCTTCAGTTTTTATATGATTATGGGCTGGGTGTAAGAACCGGCCAGGGTTTCGGTCTGCTTGATATTATTTCTGAGGGATAAAAAGAAACAAAATACTTCTTAGCACTTCAGGCGGTCTATACAAAGGGGTAGAGTTGTTGGGTGGTTGATGGGATGGAAAAGAGGGGAAAAATTTGGAGATTAAAATTGTATTTTTTATACAATACAATATCATGGAAGATTGTAAGAAAAAAACTTGTTTTTATTCTTTCAGAATGGTTCACATCAGGTTCCACGAGAGGTCTAATAGAGAGACATTTTACCAGGAGAAATTTCCGAACACACTGCTTTTGTTTTATGCGGGCTAAGAAGGCCAGGGAAAACATATCTGATGTTTGAATTTGCTTATAAATTGAGAAAAATAATTACACATCCAATGTGATATATTTCAACGGGGGATATAAGACTTCGTCCCCACAAAATTGAACCTATGACTTATAAGGAAAAGGGCACATATTTTCAAATTAATAATACAAGAATATCTTGAATTTGATAGATTTCCGGGCATTGTGTTGCTGAGAAACAACAATTTAAAAATGCCTGCGCTAAGAGAAATATACAGCACAATATTTTTTAAGGAAGGTGTGTAAAGATTTTTGCCATTACAAAATTCTTTTACCCTTTTCAAAAACTTATTTGCAAATTTATATTTTTATGTTATAATTTAATTTCAGAGGAAAAAATGCAAAAGATAACCTTATACCCCTCCAACTGGCTATACAATGCAGGGGTTGTGGGGTTTTTGAGGGTTTTACACGAATGTGGGGAAAATGTAGAGGATTTCTTGAAAGATGATGGGAGTGCGGAGATTGACAAAAAATTCTTTAGTAAAAT
>JBBIVP010000152.1:0-5174 GCA_037439705.1 bacterium | reverse complement strand
CAACTTCTCGTCAGCCGTTATATGAAATGACAAGGTTTTAAAAGATAAATAAGTATTTTTGAGGAGTGGAGAGTAGGAGAAAGGTAAAAATTTTTGAAAACTCTTGACTTAATGACGCATTGTGTTATATTATAAGTATGATGAAAGAAAAAAAGAGAAAAACGGACTACACTATAAAATCGCTGGTAAGAGCCCTCAGAGTTCTTGAAGAATTTGTGAAGGGCGAGGAAAAAGAACTGGGGATTTCCGAACTTGCAATGAGAACAGAGTTTGAAAAGAACAATGTTTTCAGAATTCTTGCTACCCTTCAGCTTTATGGATATGTGGAGCAGAATAAAGAAACAGAAAATTACAGACTTTCCTCAAAGTGCCTTCTTCTTGGAGATGCCTTTCTAAGAAAAATTGACCTTCTCAAAGAAAAACAGAAGGCTATTGAGACTATAGCAAAGAAAACTGGGGAGTGCGTTTATTTTTGTATGAAAAATAATAACAACATTTATCACCTTTTATCAGCCCCTTCATCAGAGATAATAAGTGTGAATATAGAGAAATGGAGACAATTTCCTGCGAATATCCATGTTGCAGGTAAATTAATAGAAAAACTTGAAAGAACAAAGGATAAAGAAATAGATTTTGAGCCCATGATTGATAGAGGCGAATCCATTAAAGGTGTTATTTCCATTGCCTTTCCAGTGGTTGAAATCAACCACATCAGTGCCATAGTTGTTTATATTCCCTCATTCAGAGGGGATGAGGAGCGAGTGAAATCTATTATAAATGTTGGCATGGAAATTGTACCTGAATTAAACAAAAGGCTTGGCGAGAAAAGGCTTGAATAATGGGCTCCTAAGACCCTCCTTTAACCCCTTCCCTCCTCAAAGCGGGGCGAAAAAAGCCCCGCTTTAAATTTTTTAAATGAAAATGGGAGGAAGCGATGGGAATAGGAGAGAAAAATCCACTATCAAACATAGCCTATGGGTTAAATCGCCCAGATAAGAATTTTTCTTGCAGGATTTGGAGAAAGTATATTAAATTTTTGTTGATTTTTTGTTGTAAAAGAGTTTATCTAAGAATGAAAATTTAGGAGTGAGGTAAAAATGAAGGGAACTGTTACATGGAAGATATTGAAGGCACATCTGGTAAGAGGGGAGCTTGTTCCAGGTAAAGAAATAGAAATAAAAATAGACCAGACCCTTACTCAGGATGCTACAGGAACAATGGTTTATCTTCAGTTTGAAGCAATGGGCGTTTCAAAACCGAGAACAAGGGTTTCTGTAAGCTATGTGGATCATAACATGCTTCAGGAGGATTTCAAAAATCCTGATGACCACATTTATCTTCAAACAGTAGCACAGAAATATGGAATATGGTTTTCAAAGCCTGGAAATGGTATATGCCATCAGGTTCATCTTGAAAGGTTTGGTGTTCCCGGGCAGACCCTTACTGGTTCGGACAGCCACACGCCAACTGGTGGAGGATTGGGGATGATCGCTATCGGGGTTGGCGGTCTTGAGGTCGCTTCTTCTATGGCAGGAGAGCCATACGCATTTCCGTGCCCTCAGGTTATTCTTGTTAAACTTAAAGGTAAACTTCGTCCATGGGTTTCAGCCAAGGACATTATTCTTGAACTTTTAAGAAGGTTGACAGTTAAAGGAGGGGTTGGAAAGGTTTTTGAATTTGGCGGTGAAGGGATAAAGACACTTTCTCTATATGAAAGGGCATCAATTACAAACATGGGAACCGAGTTGGGTGCTACAACCTCTATTTTTCCGAGTGACGAGATAACCAGAAAATTTTTGAAAGCCTGGGGAAGGGAAAAAGACTGGAGACCCATTCTTCCGGATAAAGATGCAGAATACGAGGATGTTATAGAAATAGACCTGTCCGAATTGGAACCACTTATTGCCCTTCCACACAGTCCCGACAATGTTAAACCAGTTAAGGAGGTGGAAGGTATAAAGGTGAACCAGGTTGCTATTGGAAGTTGCACAAACTCCTCATACAGGGACCTGATGTTAGTTGCAAAGGTTTTGAAGGGAAGAAGGGTTCATCCGGATGTCAGCCTAGGAATAAACGGCGGTTCAAGAGCGGTGATGAAAATGCTTGCCAAAAAAGGGTATCTTGCTGATATAATTTCAGCGGGAGCAAGAATTCTTGAGAATGCCTGTGGACCATGTATAGGAATGGGTTTTGCTCCACCGTCTGGCGGTGTGTCTTTGAGAACATTCAACAGAAACTTTGAGGGAAGAAGTGGAACGAAAGATGCAAAGGTTTATCTATGCAGTCCAGAAGTCGCAGTTGCTTCTGCAATCTACGGAGTTCTAACCGACCCGAGAAGGTTGGGTAAATATCCTGTGATTGAAATGCCCGACAAATTTGAGCCAGATGATTCGCTTTTAATTCCTCCTCTTCCTCCCAAAAAGAGGGAGAAGGTGGAAATCATAAGGGGTCCGAATATAAAGTCTCTCTTTGAAATGGAACCATTGCCTTCTTCTTTGAAAGGAAGGGTTCTAATAAAGGTTGGTGATAATATAACCACAGACCACATACTTCCAGCAGGCGCAAAAATTTTGCCATTAAGGTCAAATATCCCTGCTATTTCTGAATGGACATTTTCAAGGGTTGACGAGAATTTTGTAGCAAGGGCAAAAGAATGGAAGGGCGGATTTATTCTTGGTGGAGTAAATTACGGACAGGGTTCAAGCAGGGAGCACGCAGCAATAGCTCCGAGGTATCTAATGGTGAAAGGTGTAATTGCAATTTCCTATGCGAGAATTCATAGAGCAAACCTCATAAATTTTGGAATAATTCCGTTTATTTTGAGGAATCCTGAGGATTATAACAAAATAGATATGGGAGATGAACTGGAGATAGAAAATGTAAAAGAGGCATTACTCAAAGGTGAAGATATAGAGATTAAAAACAAAACAAAGAACTTTTCCTTTTATGTATACACTGATTTAAGCGATAGGGAAAAGGAATTGATAATAAAGGGCAGCAAACTCAATTATATAAGAGACAAATTTGGAAAAGGAGGATAAAATGGTAAAGAAAAGGAAAACTGCAAAATCACCAACAAAAAAGAAGGACGAGATAAAGGAGTACATAAAAAAGGCGAAGGAGCACTTCAGGAAACTTCTGGAACAGCAGGCAAAAAGACTTGAGGAGATAAGCAAACAAGAAGATTTTATAGACTATTCAAAGGTCAAACCAATAATAATCGGCGTGCTTGGAGGAGATGGAATAGGTCCTTATATTACATCCGAAGCTCAGAGGGTTCTGGAATACCTTTTGAAAGACGAAATAAAAGATGGGAAGGTTGAGTTCAGGGTGATAGAAGGATTGACGATAGAGAGAAGGGCGGCGGTGGGAAAAGCGATTCCGGACGATGTTCTTGAAGAGATAAAGAAGTGTCATGTCCATCTCAAAGGACCTACGACGACTCCTCGGAAAGGCGACCCATGGCCAAATATTGAAAGTGCAAATGTTGCTATGAGAAAGGAACTTGACCTTTTTGCAAATGTGAGACCAGTAAGAGTTCCTTCAGAAGGAATTGACTGGATATTCTTCAGGGAAAATACAGAGGATGTCTATGCCCTTGGTCCATACGGGATTGAGGCGCTTCCGGGGCTCGCTATTGATTTTAAAATGATAACAAGACCTGGAAGTGAAAGAATTATAAGGCTTGCATTTGAGCACGCAAAGAAGACCGGTAAAAAGAGGGTTACTGCTGTTACCAAGGCAAATGTGGTGAAGACAACTGATGGATTGTTCCTCGAAGAATTTTATAAAATTGCGAAGGAATATCCTGAGATAAATGCCGATGACTGGTACATTGATATAATGACAGCAAAACTGATTGACACTAAGAGAAGAACCGATTTTCAGGTTTTTGTTCTTCCAAATCTTTACGGAGACATAATTACGGACGAAGCGGCTGAGTTTCAGGGAGGTGTCGGAACCGCGGGTGCTGCAAACATAGGAAAGAGGTATGCAATGTTTGAAGCAATTCACGGAAGTGCTCCCAGGATGGTTCAGGAGGGAAGAGCCCAATATGCAGATACATCCAGCATAACAAAGGCTGGGGCGATGCTCCTTGAACATATAGGATATGTTGACCTGGGAAGGAAATTAAATATGGCTCTTGAGATATGCGGGCAGTATGAGAAGAAACTCGTGGTCACAGGGCGTCCTACAGGAGCTACAGGAAGGGCTTTCTGTGATTACCTTCTTGAGACGATTTCAGATCCGAGGCTTGAAGAGAGATGGAATGAGTATCAAGAAAAGGTTATGAAAAAACAATAAAATAAATGAAAAGGAGGATGTCATGGCAAATAGAAAGAAAATAGCAGTAATTGGTGCAGGGCAGGTGGGTGGGACAACCGCCGAGCTTTTAGCTATGGAAGAACTCGGTGATGTTGTTCTCATTGATATTATTGAAGGGATGCCCATGGGTAAGGCTCTTGACCTTATGCACATGGGACCGATATATGGATACGATACACAGGTACTCGGAACGAATAACATCGCGGACATAAAAGATGCAGATATTGTAGTTGTTACATCAGGCGTTCCGAGAAAGCCAGGAATGTCAAGAGAAGACTTGATTACCACAAACGCAAAGATAATCAGAGAGGTTACGGAAAATGTTATTAAATACGCCCCTAACAGCATACTAATAATGGTAGCCAATCCACTTGATGCTATGACCTATCTCTCATATAAAATATCAAAATTTCCAAGGAACAGGGTAATGGGTATGGCTGGAATCCTTGATTCAGCAAGGTTCAGGGCATTTCTTGCAATGGAATTAAAGGTATCTGTTAAAGCAATAAACGCCTTTGTTCTCGGAAGCCATGGAGACACAATGGTTCCATCTGCAACCTATACCACTGTGGGTGGTGTTCCTGTTAAAGACCTTCTTCCAAAAGATAAACTTAATGCAATAATTCAGAGAACCCAGAAGGCCGGTGGGGAAATTGTTTCTCTATTAAAGACTGGTTCAGCCTATTACGCTCCATCAGCAGCAGTTGTTCAGATGGTAAAATCAATTCTTCACGATAAGAAGGAACTCCTCCCTTGCACAGTTTATGTGGAGGGAGAATATGGACTTACAGATACAGTAATGGGTCTCCCTGTGATTCTCGGAGCGAATGGAGTTGAGAAAATTGTTG
>JBBIVP010000151.1:0-5176 GCA_037439705.1 bacterium | reverse complement strand
CAGGGAGAAACTCCTCTGTCGTGAATCCACCTATAAACCTTTCTTTTGGTTTTCTTCTCTTGTGCCTGGTCATTCAGGGTTTTTAAACTCTTCTATTTTTATTATCCTTCCCGGTCTCTGAGAAAGAAAAACAATTTTTCTGCCAAGAACTGTTGCTTCCTCTAAACTGTGGGTGACAAAAATTATGGTTTTTCCTGTTTTTTTCCATATATTTAAAATCTCTTTATGGAGCATCTTTGTGGTTTCTGAATCAAGAAAAGAAAATGGTTCGTCCATCAAAAGAATTGCCGGGTCCATACATAAGGCTCTCGCAATGGCTACCTTCTGTTTCATCCCTCCTGAAAGTTCATGAGAATACCTTTCTTCAAACCCTTTCAGTTCCATAAGTTCTATATATTTATCAACAATCTCTTTTCTATTTTTTATTCCGCTCATCTCAAGTCCGAATTCAATGTTTTTGTAAACACTTCTCCATGGAAAAAGGGAAAATTCTTGAAAAATAAGGGCTCTTTCAGGAGAAGGTTCAGAAATTTCTTTACCATCAAGTAAAATTCTTCCGGATGTAGGACGCTCAAGTCCTGCTATCAACCTTAAAAGGGTAGTTTTTCCACAGCCTGTAGGACCTACTATGCACAAAAATTCCCCTTCTCTAACTTCCAAATTTATGTCTTCAAGTGCCTTCACCTTCCCTTTATCAGAGAAATATGTCTTTGATACATTGATCAGGTCAAGTTTCACTTCACTATCCCTCTTTTCCACTTAAGAAATCTATCAATTACCAGTTTCCTGAAAATTGCATCCATTGTAAGGGAGACAAAACCAAGAAGAAGCATATAAACCAGTGCATAATCCATCTGATGGAAATGGTAAAATCTTTGAAAAAGTCTGTACCCTATTCCTGAATCGCTGACCCCGAAAATCTCTGCAGCCACAACACACATCCACCCTACCCCCATTCCCGTTCCTATACCTGAAAAGATATAAGGGAGAGCATAAGGAATTCCGACATGCCTTATTAAAGACAGAGCACTTTTTGCTCCGAGAATTTTTGCTGTTTCTATAAGAACCCTTGGCACATCTTTCAGTCCTGTGTAAGTGCTTATAAGAACAGGGAAAAATGCTCCTGTAAAAATTATGAAACCTGCTGAAAAATGCGTGAGTTTAAACCATATTATTGCCATTGGTATCCAGGCAATTGGGGGAATGGGTCTTAAAATTTCAAGAACAGGGAAAAAGGCATTATAAATTTTAGGAAACCAGCCAATTCCAATTCCGATAAAAATTCCGAAAAAGCAGGCAAACCCTACCCCGATAAAAAAATGCATCAAACTTGTCATAAGGTCTTTGAGGATATAATTCCTCAAATGCACAAAGGATAAAAGAGCGGAAGATGGAGGAGGAAGATAAACTGGATTTTTGACTACAAACCTTGCAAGGAATTCCAGAATTAGAAGGAATGTAAAAATTGATACAATAAAATTTGTTCTAAAATTGTTCACTTATGGCTTTTTTATAAAGTGGAAGATAAAATATTTCTTCAACGCCCAATGGCTGTCTTTTTTGATATCTTTCCTTATTCAGTTGGTATATGACCTTTGCATATTCTAAAACAGAGGGTATGGAAATTTCAGGGTCATGAATCCAGTCCATATCAAGAAGCTTAAAGGCAAGTTTAATGGTTGATGGTTTAATGTTTGTCCATTTTGAGAATGTTTCAACTGCCTCATCAGGATGGTTTTTTACATATTCAGTGGCTTTTATATGAATCCTTATCATTTCAACAAGGATTTCTTGAGTTTTGTCTATTAGTTCATTTCTTGCTGCAATAACACAACAGGCATGTCCCTTCCATATAGTTTTAGAGGTTTCAACAATATCTCCAATGCCCTTTTCTACAATTATCACAGGATAGGGAGGAGGAAGAAATATACCATCCACATCTCCCATTTCCATTGCCAGAACTCCATCTGAAGGACCCATTGTTTTTATTGAAAGTTCATCCGGAGAGATTCCCTTGTCCATAAGCCATTTAACAAATACAATGTATGGAACAGAACCTGGAGGATAGGTGGCAATTTTCAGTCCCTTCAAAGAGAAAACATCCTTATATGTTTTTGCAATCTCCTTTTTTAAAACGAGGGCATAACCCTGTAAGTGAACGCCTGCTATGATTTTCGCGGGAAGTCCTTCATAGATGCCCGCAATTACTGGAGCAGAACCCACATAAACAATATCTATTTCCCCCCCCATCATCGCATGAATTTCCTGAGGACCTGTTGGAAACTCTTTCAGTTCTATTTTTTTTATTCCGTATTTTTTCAACCCCTCCATCAACCATCCCTTTTCCATTGCTATCATAAGGGCAAGATGGTCTGTAATGGGCTGATAACCTATCCGTAGGACAGATGTTTCTTTTTTTCGTGTAATAATTCTTCCTATCAGTCCCGTCAAAAGAAAAAATATAAAAATAACCCACCACTTTTTCTTCATCGTGTTTTTTATTTTAACCTCTATACCCCAAAAATCAAACTTTTTTGATTGAGAAAGGTGGAATCTGTTTTTTATCTCAGCATAAAAATGGTAGCAAGGACAACAAACAGAACAGTTAAAATGGCTGTGAGATTGATGATGAATGGATTTTTTAAGTTTCCCATTATCTCATCTGAGTTCGCAACCTTGAGCATCAAAAAAATCAAAAGTGGAAGAAGAACTCCATTCAGAAATTGTGATATAAGCATAAGGGATATGAGAGGCATCCCCGGTATAAGTACAAAAAAGGCTGAAAATATGTAGTAAAGAGCGAGAGTAATATAAAAATATGGTGCCTCTTTAAAGTTTTTACTCACTCCACCCTCCCACCCAAAAAACTCACAAATTGCGTATGCTGATGAAATAGGAAGAATCAGAGCTCCCATCAGGGAAGCGTTCAAAAATCCTATGGAAAAGAGGATGTAAAAGTACTTTCCCGCCAGAGGTTTTAATGCCATTGCTGCCTCTTCAGCACTTTCCACCCTTATCCCGTTTGGATGCAAAACTGCTCCAGCACAGACCATCATAAAAAGAGCAAAAAACTGGGTAGCAAATGCTCCAAGAATCACTTCTAACCTCACATAAGGAAGATGTTCCTTCATTATACCCTTTTCTACCACGCTGGACTGGAGGTAGTATTGCATCCACGGAGTTATTGTTGTTCCAACAATAATAATTAAAAGATATAAACCTTCCCTTTTTAAAAATGCCTTTATGTCAGGAACAAAAATTCTGTAAACTACTTCCTCCCACGGAGGGTTTACCATCAGAGCAGATGCCACATAACAAAAGTAAAAAAGTGTGAGTGTAAGAAAAAACCTCTCAAGAATTTTGTAGTCCCAGAAATAGATTATTAAAAAAAGAGCGATTATGAAAAGTGGAACCGCCAAGAATTTTGATACTCCAAGGAGTCCCATACTTCCTGCTATACCAGCCACTTCTGCTACTGCTGTGCTAAATGTGGTTACTATATGTAGAATGAGACACAGAAAACCAATCTGCACCCCATAGATTTCTCTTATGGTTTCTGTTAATCCCTTTCCAGTTACCACCCCAAGCCTTGCCGACATCTCCTGAATTCCGATGAGCAAAATGGTGGAAATGGTAAGAACAAAAAGCAGGGAATAACCAGTTCTTGCTCCTGCTACTGTGTAACTCGCCACTCCGCTGGCATCATTATCCGCCACGGAGGTAATAAAGGCAGGACCCATAACCAGTAAAAAAATCCATGTTCTTCTTAAGAGATTTTTTAAAATCTTCATTATGGTGGAGGAAAGGCAATTTCCAGAATATCGTCTACAGTAACTATGCCTTTGAATTTTCCATCTTCAATTACTGGAAGGGCTATAAGGTTGTAGGTCGCCATTATTTCTGCAATTTGTTTATAATTCATGTCCGGGGTACAGAACTTTATGTTTGTTGTCATAATATCTGAAAGTTTTTTTTCTTTGTCTGCAAGAAGAAGCTCCCTTAAAGATAAAACACCCTTCAAGACATCTCCCTCGGTTATGTAAATATAATACACAGCCTCTATCTCTTTAGCCTTTTCTTTAAATTTTTCTATTGCCTCACTGACGCTCATATCAGGAGGGAAAGAAACATAATCTGTGGTCATAAGTCCCCCTGCTCTTCTCTTCGGATGTTTGAGAAGTTCCTCAATTTCTCTTGCTTCTTCTCTATCCATATAGGAGAGGAGTTTTTTGGCAGTTGAATCCGAGAGATTGGAGATTATATCTGCTGCTTTGTCGGGCTCAAGGGCTGCTATAACATCCTTTGCTTTATCACTTTTAAGTCCTTCAATTATTCCTGCCCGATATATTGGCTCAAGTTCTTCAAGAACATCCGCAATAACTTCAGAAGGGAGATGTTCTATAAACCATATTCTCTGATCCTCAGGAATATCTTCCACTATATCTGCAATATCTGCTGGATGCATCTCCCTGAGCATAGTATTTGTAATGGAAAGTGTAAGTCTTGAGAGGCTCGGTTCAAGGGGTTTGAAAAAATGCCATGGAAGTAGTTTTGAAGATGGCTTTATCCTTAAAATTTTAAAAAGTTTTTCTAAGGAAAGTCTTCTTATTATCCCCGCAACTCCTATTTCTGCAGCCACTACAAAAAAATTACCACCTATTTCCGTAAGTTTGATATCGTTGACTCTAACGACCTTTGCTCCGTTTATATCAACAATCTGCTTGTCAAGGATGCGTTTTCTTACCAGAAGGTCATTCTGTAATGGCGAATATGTCTTCCAGTTTTCAATCTCGGTTTTTGAAACAACAAATCTTCGGTTGAACATTTCCACCTCATTCCAAGGAATCTTGAAAAAATTTCTGCCATTTTTCACAATCACCGCAATTATCTCGGGAAACAATTCTTTAAAATCTATCAACAGGTCATAAAGAACTCCTCCCTTTCTGCCCGATGGGTCCATTACAGGATTTCCGAGAACCTCTCCCACAAAAATTCCAGGTCTTTCATAAACGATAAATTTTATCTCTATTCCCTCCCCGAGTTTTCCCTCTTTTATAAGGGAAGCAATTTTTTCAAATATCTTTTTTTTCTCTTCGGTCATAATTTTATAATATGTTAATCCAAAAAAATAAGCAAGGTAATTCTCTTTCATTTCGAGAAATAGGAGGGTGAAGGG
>JBBIVP010000150.1:0-5217 GCA_037439705.1 bacterium | reverse complement strand
ATTAATGAGAGGGTTATCGTATTTAACCTGAACCCCAAAAATCTGGTGCACAGCCCTTTTGAGGTCTATGTGAGAATGTGTCCATAAGCCTCTTAAAAGCTTGAATCCTGCTATACTTAACACCTTCTTTAAAGATGATTTCCCAAAATAATTCAGGTGTCCAGCATAGAGTCCAACAGGAGGTTTTTTCAGAATGTATGTTCTGATTAAACCATTTATGCTCTCAAATTCATCAGGAACTTCGCAGTAAAAAATTCCATCGTTTTTCAAAAGTTCTCTTATTTTTAAAAGCATTTGAAGGGGATCAGGAAGGTGCTCAAGAACATGAGAAAGGATAATTATGTCAAAATATTCTGGAGGAAAATCCGCATCATCAATTGTTCCATGAAAAACCTTTATTCCGAAGTTTTTCTCTGCAAATTTTACTGCTGTTTCAGAGATTTCAACCCCGAACAGTTCATAATCTCCATAGTTCTTCAAATTTCCAAGAAAGTATCCGGGACCGCATCCTATATCAAGACATTTTCCCTTCCCTTTCATTCTTGAAATTATCTCATAAACCTTTTTCCCCCTTCCCCTTTCCTGTGGAAAACAATCAAGAGAAAAACTTGCTTTTTCTATCTCTCTGTAGTGTTCGTTATAAAAGGAATAAGAATACTCCCTTCCCTTAAGAAATATAAGTCCGCAGTGCGGACACTTGAGAAACACAAACTCCTTTTCATCCAGAATAAAAGACCTCCACAAATTAGAGGGTTTTTTACATACAGGGCACATATTGAATACTATAATTCATCCTGTATAATAAGCAAGATTTTCAAAAAACATTATTTGAGGAGGAAATAAAAGAGTTATGAGTGTGTTATATTTTTTCAATCAGCATTCCTGGAAGTAAGTTTTAAGGAACGCCGTTTAACCCCCCCACACAACAAAACACCCCCCTATCCAAACAAAAAAAATAAAATAAAAAAAATATGGAAAAGTTAAGATATGAGCGACATTAAGGAGTGAGAGGGAGAGATGAAGTTTTATTCTATATTTGGTAATATAAGGGGATTTTACAAGAGGAGGTTTCAGGATATGCTTTATAGTTTGAGAGGATTTTGAGTGTATTAGATAATAAAAAGACCTCACAAATCCCTCGGTCTAAAAAGCCCCTTAAATTATCTCATTCAAACTCATAAAATGTCGCATATGTATATAACTTATACATTTACTTGACAACTAATTCTCAGGATGGTACAAATATTTTATGATTCTTAAAAAATTAAATACTTCTTTCGGGTAGAAATTCCAAGATGAGGATACTTCTTCTGGTAAACGATTTCAACCTCGGAGGAAGCGGTATAAATGCTTCGGTTTTCAATCTTGCAAAGGGATTAAAAAAGAGAGGGCATGAGGTTTTTATTGGTTCAAATGGTGGAAATGCGGTAAGAATTGCAGAAGAAAATGGAATAAGGCATTTTGAAATTCCGTTTCAGAAGGGAGTGCGGGCTCTGGTTAAGGCAATTCATTCCCTTTCAAAAATCATAAAGGATGAAGAAATTGATATACTTCATTGTAATTCAGCGATGACATCCCTTACAGCCTGCATATCATCAAAAATCACTGGAAGAGCAAAGGTTGTTTCAACCATTCATAATACCTTTGACCTTGATTTTTTGAGAAAAAAAATGAGAAAAATGGGCGATGTGGTTGTTGTTGTCTGTAAATTTATAGGCGAACTCTACGGAGTTAAAAAGGAAAAACTGCGAATAATCTATAATGGAATAGATTTAGATGAGTTTTCATCAAAAAAGGATGGATGGATAAGAAAAGAATATGGAATTTCAGAAAAAAATTTTTTTGCTGGATTTTTTGGAGGATTTTCCTGGCGGAAAGGCGGAAGGTATTTTCTTGATAGCCTTCCATTAGTTCTCAAAAAAAGAAGAGATGTGGTTTACATATTCGTGGGAGGTTATGAAGATGAAATAAAATCTGCAGAGGAAAGGTATAAAGAATTCCATAAAAATCTCCTATTTCTTGGAAGAAGGTTTGATGTCCCACGGATAATGAAGGAGATGGACATCCTTGTGGTTCCCTCTGTTTCTGAGGCAACGCCCACAGTTATTTTTGAGGGATACGCATGCGGTGTTCCTGTGATTGCAACGAGGGTTGGTGGTATTCCTGAGGTGGTAAAAGAAAATGAGACAGGCATACTTATCCCGCCGGAAGACCCGTTTTCCATAGCGGAATGGGTTTTAAGGTTGTGTGAAGATACACCATTAAGGGAGAAACTGTCAAAAAATGCCCTTGAAGCATCCAGATATTACTCAAAGGAAAGGATGGTTGAGGATTATGAAGGGGTTTTTTTAGAAGTCCTCAAAAAAGAAGCCACTTCCAGAGAGGAATGAAGTTTATCTTTTTCTCCCTGAATTTTTCCTCACCTTCATAATCCCATGTAAGGATAAGAAGATTTTTGCAATTTAACTCATCACCTGCTTTGAGCAAACTTTTTATCTCCCTTTCCCTGGTTTTAAAGCCTTCTATCTCATAACATACCTGAATCAAACTTATCTCCTCACCCTTTTTGAGCAGGAAATCCACCTCTTTATTGTTAATGTTCAAAAAATAAATTTCCATCAAAGGATGCTTGTTTGTTTTCCTCAGGAGTTCAAGAAACACAACATTTTCCATCAATCTCCCCATATCTTGAGAAAATTTTACAACCCTTGAAATACCTGTGTCAGCAAGATAGATTTTTTTTGGCCAACTTTCTCTTGTATATATCTTTGTAGAATATCTGCTGAGGAAGAAAACAGCGACAGTATCCTGAATTTTGTCAATATAATCGTAAAGGGTGTTCCTGCCAAATTTTTTACCCTGCGATTTAAAGAAATTCAGAATTTTGTTGACGCTCATCATGGATGAGAAATTCTGTGCAAAGAAGGAGAGCAGGAATTTTGCAAGGCTTATGTTCCTCAGGTTATGCCTTTCAACGATATCTTTAAAAAGAATAAGGTCATAGAACTCTTTCAGTATCTTTTCCTTTTCTTTTTCAAGAACCACCTCGGGAAACCCTCCGAACTCTAAATACTCCCTCAGTTCTTTTTTAACTGTGGTTTCATCATCTTTTGAAATAAATTGAAGGGAGATATTTTTTGCTTTTAAGAACTCAGAAAAACTGAAAGGAAGAAGTATATAGGTGAGGGTTCTTCCCCTCAAAGATGTGGCTATTTCTCTACTTAATAATTTCGAAGAAGAGCCTGTAACAAAAATTCTGAACCTTCCGGTGTCAAGTAGTTCCCTCAGTGCTATTTCCCAACCTTCAATGTTCTGAACCTCATCAAAAAACAGGTAAAGTGGTTCCCTCCCGGTGATTTCTTTATACATCCTTATTAAATCCCTTATTTCTTTAAAAGAAAGGTCAATCAGTCTTGTATCTTCAAAGTTAAGATAAAGCGGCCTTTCCCTGTTTTTCTTCATCAATTGATAAAGATAATAGGTTTTTCCTGCTCTCCTCGGTCCAATTATGGTAATTATCCTTCTCTCCGTTTCACTAACCTCCAGTTCCCTTTCAACAAGCCACGGGAGGTCCCTTTTCATATATTCAGCGAGATAGTCTTTTACACGTTCTTTATCCATCTTACTGATACAATTTCTTCAATTTTTTTCTCACCTGTTGAGAAATTTTAAGAAATATCAGATAAATTGTCAATCATTCTTGCTCTTTCGGGTTAAGAGATAGTATCCGGAGGTGTAAGGTATGGAAAAGGAGATGGAAGAATGTTTATGTTCCTGAAAATAAGGAGGCTCTTCATAAGATGATAAAGAAAATCGTTGAAATAGGGGGCTTCCCCCATCAGGATATCTTATGAAAATGATAGAAGGAGGAAGCCCATGAAAGTAGGAAACCCTTTCCCCTCAATCTCCCTAAATCCATCGCACTTTTCCCCTTCATCATCATCCACCACCTCACACCCCAAATTAAAATCTTCTTCCCTCTTAAACAAAATATAAATTCTCATACAAATGGATACTATCTCTTAACCAATGACCCGCTTCAGAAATAAAGGCAATTCTGTCGGCCAGTAGCACAAAAACTGAAGTTAATGAAGATGCTCTCAACCTTTATCTTCACCTTCAATATATTCCAGGCGAGATAACGCTGTTCAAAGGAATAAACAAACTTCCTCCCGGCTATATGCTTATTTATTGTGAAGGAGATATAAAATTCAAAAGATACTGGGATATAAATTTTTCTCTAAAAAATCCAGCGGATGAAAATGATGTGATAGAGAGGCTCGGGATACTTTTGAGGGAATCTGTTAAATACAGACTTATAAGCGATGTTCCCTTAGGAGTGATGTTATCTGGTGGTATTGATTCAAGTGCCATCGTTGGTTTAATGGCTGAAAGCACATCTAACATAAATACAATCATCATAGGATTTGAAAATTCATTGTATGATGAAAGAGTATATGCTAAAAAAGTCGCTTCATTCTTTGGGACAAATCACAACGAGATAATCCTTCAAGAAAAAGACCTATCTTATTTGCCGCTTCTTATATGGCATTTAGATGAACCAATAGCAGATGAAGCCTGTGTTCCTGTGTTTTTAATTTCTAAAAAAGCCCGCGAAATGGGGATAAAGGTATTGTTAAGCGGAGAGGGAGGAGATGAGATATTTGGTGGGTATCCCCGTTACATTCTTCATAAAATTGCTCATTTTTTGGATGTGCTACCATCATCTTTACGAAGAAATGCTTTTGAAATAATCTCAACATTCCATTTTCTGCCTGGAAAAATTCCTGAATACATGAAACGGCTTGCGGTTACTGATAAAAATCCTGTGGTTAGAAATTTTGTCTGGTTATCATATTTTAACGATACCGAGATGAAACTCCTCTGTCCGAGTTTCAATTCAAAACCCCAGGAAATTTATCTTTCAATAGCAGAAGTTAGGGTGAACAATTTGAACTTTCTTGACAGAGTATTTTATGCTGACATAAAAATCTGGCTTGCTGAAGACATTCTTATGAAGGCGGATAAGATGGCAATGGCTTGCTCTGTAGAAGTTAGAACTCCAATTCTTGACCATCATCTTGTAGAATTTTCCGCGTGCCTTACATCTTCTTTAAAGGTAAGAGTCAGAAAGACTAAATACATCTTTAAGAAATCGCTTCAAAAATTTCTGCCCCTCGATATGCAATCCTATAGCGCTACGGACACACCGCTTCC
>JBBIVP010000149.1:0-5272 GCA_037439705.1 bacterium | reverse complement strand
TCTTCAGCCCTTTCATCCATCTTTGCAAGGATTCTCGCTGTCTCTTTGAAAAACTCCCTCGTCTCTCTCCTTCCATCCTCTGTTATCCTTTCAAGCCTCTTTAATCCATCATCAATCATCCTGTTGGTTTCCGCCCTCCACTCCTTTATCATTTCTTTTATTTCTCTTATCAATTTTTCTGACCTCCATCCCAAATAAAGGCTAATTCCTCCAAGGATAAGCCCAAGAATTGTAAAGAGAATTGCGGAATTAAAAGGTAAAAAAGCCCAGCTTAATGCAATCGCTCCACCTATCACAATTGCCAGCCACATAATTAAATTATAAGGGAAAAATTTTCAAAAGTCAAGAATTTGAGCAAATTTCAGTATCAATACAATTTAACTAAAAATTTTAGATATATTTTTTCTTTTTACCACCCGGTTATATCTTTTTCAAACCCCCTCTCACTTTCCCCTGTCTTCTGCAAAACTCTTTTTTATGCTCCTTATGGAGGAAATTTACAAACTGCAAAGATAAAAAAATATCCTTGAAATGACTGCTCTTTTGTATAAACTTTAATCAATGAGGTATCTCAGAGTAAAAACAGGAATTTTTTGTGTGGACACATGTGTGGAGAAGGATGGTTTTTTTGTGCCAGGTGATTGTGTTGTGGTTTTAAAAGATGGTAAAGAATTTTTGGGAAGGGTGATGGGGGTAATGGAGACCGAGGAAGAAATAAAGGGGGTTTTTGAAATAATAAGGAGGGCTACAGATGAGGACATATCTCAAAATTTTGATAATAAGGCAATAGCGGAGAAAGCATTTGAGATTTGTAAGGAGAAAATTAAGGAGCACGACCTTAATATGAAACTTATTGAGAGTGAGATGAGTCTTGATGGAAAAAAGGTTATTTTTTATTTTTCAGCTCCGCAAAGGGTTGATTTCAGAAAGCTTGTTAGGGACCTTGCTAAGACACTCAATCTCACAATAGAGATGAAACAGATTGGAGTAAGGGATGCAACGAAAATAGGTGGTGGAATTGGGCCCTGCGGTCTTCCCTTATGCTGTGCGCGATTTATAAATGAGTTTGAATCAATCACGCTCAAAATGGTTAGGGAACAAAACCTTTTTGTAAATCCACAGAAGGTATCTGGAATATGCGGAAGGCTAATGTGCTGTCTTGCCTATGAGGCTGATTTTTATTCCTCTGAAAGAAAGAAATTTCTTCCTGAAGGCACAAGGGTTTCAACACCAGCGGGCGATGGAATTGTGAAGGAGATAGAGCCACTTTCAGGAAGTTATGTTATAAAAATAGACGAAGGGGGAGAAATGAAGTTTACAAAGGGAAATGTCTGGGCAAAGGGAAGGGGAGAGATGTTTTATATTACAACCCCCATATATTATGTTAATGACCTCCCTCATATAGGGCACTCCTACACAACCATTGCTGCGGATGTCCTTGCAAGGTTCCAGAGGCTTAACGGAAAGAGCGTGTTTTTTCTCACAGGAACTGATGAGCACGGAAGGAAGATAGAGAAGCAGGCGGAGATGGAGGGTATAACTCCCATTGAACTTGCGAACAGGGTGGTTCATAGATACAAAGAACTATGGAGGATTCTGAACATTTCAAACGATGACTTCATAAGGACAACCGAAGAAAGGCACGAAATGGCTGTTATAGAGTTCTGGAAAAGAATCTATGAGAAGGGGGATATATATCTTGGAGATTATGAGGATTGGTATTGTGTTCCCTGTGAGAGTTTCTGGACAGATGGTGAACTCGTTGATGGAAAGTGTCCATCCTGTGGAAGAGAGGTTGAAAAAGTGAAGGAAAAAACTTATTTTTTCAGGCTCTCAAAATATCAGGACAGGCTTTTAAGACTTTATGAAGAAAATCCAAATTTTATAATGCCAGATTCAAAGAGAAACGAGGTTATTTCATTTGTTAAAGAGGGTTTGAGGGATATAAGCATAACGAGAAAAACGGTTAAATGGGGGATAAAGGTTCCTACTGATAATGAACATACAATCTATGTCTGGTTTGATGCGCTTGTCAATTATCTGAGCGGTGTCGGATTTCCCTCTTCAGAGGTATTTTCGGCAATCTGGCCTGCTGATGTCCATTTCATAGGGAAGGACATATTGAGGTTTCATGCTGTTTACTGGCCGGCTTTTCTTATGTCCGCAGGGCTTCCACTTCCGAAAAGCATCTTTGCGCACGGATGGTGGACTGTTGATGGAAAGAAAATGAGCAAATCCCTCGGAAATGTGGTCGACCCGAAGATGGTGGTTGAAAAATACGGGGTTGACCAGTTCAGGTTCTTCCTTTTCAGAGAGGTTCCCCTTGGACTTGATGGAGATTTTTCAATAAAGTCCCTCATTCAGAGAATAAATTCAGACCTTGCCAATAACCTCGGTAATCTTGTGAAGAGGACGCTTGATATGTCGTGGAGATACTTCAGGGGAAGTCTTGAAAAGGCAAAATTCACAGGTTCCAGGGAGGCGAAACTCAAGGAGAAATTCAATCACATATTCAACGGCTACATTTCTTCGATGGAGATGATAGATTTCTACAGAGCTCTGACAAATATATGGGCACTGTTTGATGAATTAAACAGATATCTTGATGAGAATGCACCATGGAAACTTTGGCAGGAGAAAAAAGAAAAGAAGGTGAAGGAGGTTCTTTCAAATGTGGCGAGCTATTTGAGATTTTCAGCCCTTATGCTTTATCCATTTATGCCAGAAAGCGCCGAGAAGATGTGGAAACTTCTTGGAATGGAAAGAGAAATAGAGGAGGTATCATTCAAGGAAGTTATAAAAAATGAGGTTATAAATCAGGAGGTTCCTGTGAGCAAGGGAGAGATACTTTTCCCAAAGGTTGAAGAATGAGGGGATTTAGAATGAGGGCTATGCTGGGCAGGGTTTCCTTTTTTGAAATTTATTTTCCTTTTAAAATACTGGTCTTAACGATAAGGGAAACAGGGAGTTATCTGAGGATTCTTGGAAGGGAGTGGAGATTGAAGGGTAAAGGTAGCTCTTCTCCCGTTGAGACCATAAGTTTTATATTCTCAAATTTAAAAGATAACCCGTTTTTTCTTACATCCTTGAAGGTAAAAGTGAATGGTGGATTTGATGACCCTTTTTATTCAGGAATCCTTTTTGGGTTTTTTTCAGCGGTTTCTCCCTTTTTGCCAATTGAAAATGCCATTTCCTTTGAAAGGCTTCCATTTTTTATAGAGATTGAAACAGTATTTGGAATAAGGGTTTTAAAGTTTTTAAAAATTTTATATAATTCATATAAAAGGAGGAAATGATGGATGCAAAGGAAATACTTAGTTCACTCTTTGATGGGCTTACAGGAATGGTTAAAACCGAAACGGTAATTGGAAAGCCTTTCGTCGTTGAGGGTCTGACCGTTGTTCCCATATCAAGGGTCAGAATTGGTTTTGGGGTGGGTTCTTTAAACAGGGGGGTGAGCGAGAAGAGGGGTTCTCTTGATTCGGGTGGGACAGGTGGAGCACTTTCAATTGACCCTGTTGCATTACTCGTAATAACAAAAGAAGGAAGGGCGACCCTTTATACAGTTGGAGAGGGTCTCAAGGGAGCTTTAACAAAAGCAATAGACCTTGTTCCCGAGCTTCTTGATAAAATAATCGGAAAGAAGGAGGAATAAATTGAAGAGAATTTTATTTGTTTTTTTATTTGCTACATTTGCTATTTCCTGTGGAACCCATGTTTCTGAGAACATTCCTGTTCCAGGAATAACAACAGGACCACTTGACCTCATCGTTAAGGACATATGCGGTAATCCGATAAAAGACCTTGAGATTTATGTTTCAGGAATTACAGAGACCGTGAAAACAGGTGAAAATGGAGAGGTTCATATAAAAAGCGTTTTTAAACCATATTTTATAACCTTCAAGAGGGAAGGTGAACCATACCTTACATATCGTTCTGAAAGGTCAAGTCTTGAGGTTTTTGATATAAATTCTTCCTGTGAAACCTATACTTCCAGTGTAACAGGAGGGATATCAATGTCTTCTTCTTTAACAGGTTCTGTTAAAATTTTTGCCTACCCTGGAGGAATAACTGAAACAACTGTTGATGGAGGAAAAGGAGAGTATTCAATGGACTTAAAATTTCCTAAGGTTCCAACATCGTCTGTTCTTGTTGGGGTTTATTATGAAGAAAATGATAAGCCAAAGTTATTTGGAAAAAATGATGTCCAGTTCACAAAAGAGGGAGAGAGCATTACTTCACCGCTTAATCTTCTTTATGAACCAATAATCCCACTTTCTGTAAAGATAATCCCTCCTTCCGGAATAGATGAAAAAATTGAGATTTCCTATTATTTCCTTTTTGGAGGGCGATGGAATGATAAGCCCATTTACAAAGAGATTTATCAGAAAAAATCTTCATACGAACTCAAACTCCCAAATCCCGATATGCTTTCCAAGGATGATGGATTCATTGTTATTGGTAGGGCAGAAAATATAGATGAAAGGGGAACACCATCTGAGTTATCTGATGATGAAATAACCGGTTCGGTATCTATTAATTTTATAAATAAATCTTCTGCAAAGGATAAAATCTCCTCTCTTGACCTTTCATTTCCGTCTCAACCTATCATATCAAAGCCTTCTTCTGATGAAGAATTTAAGGAACTTCCCGATGTGGAGTGGGAGAGTTCCCTTACAGGATTTACCCTCATTGAATTCAGTGATTCAAAGGGAAATGTCCTCTGGAGGATTGTAGTTGATGGAGGAGAGAGAAAAGTTTCGTCATCAAAAATTGCTGGATTTGAAAAGATAAAATTGGAATTTTCCTCATTACGCCATTATTTCATTTCCGTTTATACCTATCCCGTTGAACTTTCTTATATAAAAACAATTTTTGCTGATGGCGAATGGTGGCTTTATGGAAATGGCTATTCTTATGTAAAAGGAAGAAGGTTCTATCTGGAATAAATGTTCAAGAAATACGCACAGTTCTTTCAAAGCCTTTTCATAATGGTCGATATGTCTGTCATTATGGGGATATGGCTCTTTTCCTATTACCAGAGATTTTACCTTCCGATAGTCCCTGTCACAAAGGGGATTCCGCCATTCATTGAATACATAAAATTTATGATACTGATCCCATTCGTATGGATTCCTGTCTATCTTTCATTTGGACTTTACCGCTCAATGAGATTATCCGGGCCGGGAAGGGAACTTTATGAGATCCTCAAGGCATCTTCATTTGCTACAATTCTTTTTGTAACAATTTCATACCTCTTCAGGCACTATGA
>JBBIVP010000148.1:5145-5393 GCA_037439705.1 bacterium | reverse complement strand
AAATCATAAGTATTCGAAGGGACCCTATCACCACATAGGGCATAACTTTTGAAAAAGTTTTAATTTCAACTGAGGAAAGGTCTCCGAGAAGCCAGAAGAAAATGTTCTGAAGTTCCTTTCTGGGAATGAGCATCAGGAGGAATGTTATGCAGGCTGAAAAAAAAGTTCCCACAATAATTCCAGCGAGAATCATCCTTCCAGTATTGAGGGTTCCATTGACCATTCCCATGTAGTAAACGAAGGCAATT
>JBBIVP010000148.1:0-5101 GCA_037439705.1 bacterium | reverse complement strand
CCCAGAAGATAGATTTTTAGAGGAATTAATCTGTCTATAATTGCTCCGAGAGCGGATGCAGAAGCCACCCCAAGAACATAAGAATCTGCAAGGGGATTTCTCAGTATCCCCTGAAATACCGCTCCGGATAAGGAGAGTGCCCATCCCGCTATGGCGCCCATAAGGAACCTCGGTAGTCTTATGTAATGTATTATTTTTGAAATCTCTGATTCATCTGGTTTGAAGATGGAACTTATTGCCGGTTTTAATCCGATTTTTATACTTCCGGTTATAAGGGATAGCAAGAAGGAAAGGACAAGTACCAGAGAAAGTAAAAAAAGGACCTTTATAAATCTGGAAGGCTTTAAACGAGTTCTATCTTTCACTGGAATACAAAATTTTAAAAATTTCTTCTATTCCATAAATTAATCTTGGTCCTGCTCTGTTGAGGTGGTCTCCACTTACCAGAAAAATTTTTTCTCCGAATGCTTCTTTGAGCCTCAATAAGTTTTCCGAGCCTGTCTCCATTTCTGTAATTATCACCACATCTGGATTTCGTGCTATAGCAGTTTCAAGGTTTATTTTTGGATATCTTACAGGAGAATCGGAAAGAACATTTTCTCCACCAGCAATTTTTATAATGTTGTCTGCAAGGGTTCCCGGACCCGATGCAATTATCGGTGAGGTTTCGTATAAGAGCAAAACCCTTTTCTTCTTTCTGTTTTGAATTTTCATTTTTATTTCTTCCACTCTTTTTCTCATTTCCTCCACAAGAATATCTCCTTTTTCCTTCACGCCCAGTATTTCCGAAATTTTTGAGATATCTCCAATAACTCCTTCAAAATCCATTGGATATATGACGAAAACAGGGATTCCGAATTTTCTGATTTTTTCCACTGCGTTGGGATTATTTCCATCTTTTGTTGCAATAACGAGGTCCGGTTTCAAAGAGAGAATTTTTTCTACATCGGGATTTATAAATCCCCCTATTTCTTCCTTTTTCTTTGCGTCCGCCGGATAGTCGCAGAAATCCGTTACACCTATCAGTTTATCTCCTGCTCCTAAAGCGAAGATGATTTCGGTTATGTTCGGAGCAAGTGATACAATTCTTTCTGCCCTTGTAATTTCAACACGATTTCCTACATCGTCAACAAATATCTTTCCGCCTTCCGAAGTTAATATGAAAATTATAAGAAAAAACGCCCTCATTCTTTATATGTTAATTTTTCTTGTAGTTGAATCAAGAAAAAGGCTGTATTCCTTTAAATTTTCCAATTTTTTATAATTGCATCAAATGGAGAAAAAAATAATTTTGTTGACAAATGATGATGGTATCAACTCGCCGGGGCTTCATTCCCTTTACGATGGTCTTTCAAAGAAATGGAAGACATACATTGTTGCTCCGGAATTGGAAAGGAGTGCGTCAAGTCATTCGGTTACCCTTCACAGACCTTTGAGGGTGAGAAAATTGAGAAATATGGTTTACTCGGTGGACGGAACTCCGTCTGATTGCGTTCACCTTGCAGTTAATGGTCTTTTGAGAAAAAGACCCGGCATGATTATCTCCGGAATAAATCTCGGAGAAAACCTCGGAGACGATATTACCTATTCTGGAACTGTTTCAGCAGCCTTTGAAGGAACGCTTCTCGGCATTCCATCCATTGCCATATCCTTGGAGGGCAGAAAAAACTTCTGCTTTGAGCCAGCAGTAATGGTGGCTGAAAAAATTGTTCAAACTGTTTTGAAACACGGGCTTCCACCTGATACATTCCTCAATGTCAATGTGCCCAGTGTTTCCGATTTTAGCAAAATAAAGGGGATAAGGATTACAAGGAAGGGAAGAAGGGTTTACACGGCACAGGTAGTTAAAAGAAAAGACCCGAGGGGCAAGTGGTATTACTGGATTGGAGGGGATAATACGAACAATCAAATTCCGCTTAAAGGTTCAGACATAGAAGCAATAGGAGAAGGATATGTGTCCATTACCCCGATTAATGTAGATCTCACAAATTATAATGTGATGGAGGTTTTAGAAGGCTATTTCAGAGAGTTATGGTAGAGTTTGAAAAAGAGAGATTTGAAATGGTTGAATACCAAATAAAAAGCAGGGGAATAAAAGACGAAAAGGTTATAGAGGCAATGAGAAATGTGCCGAGACATATTTTCGTTCCAGAATCATTAATTTCAATTGCTTATGGAGATCATCCTGTTTTCATAGGGGAGGGACAGACAATTTCACAGCCTTACATAGTCGCTCTTATGACAGAAGCCCTGGGTCTAAAGGGTGATGAGAGGGTTCTTGAAATAGGCACCGGTTCAGGCTATCATACAGCGATTCTTGCAGAATTGTGTAAGGAGGTCTATACCATAGAGAGGATTCCATCCCTTTCAAAAAGGGCAATGAAGGTACTTGAGGAACTTGGGTATAAAAATATAAAATTTGGAATAGGAGACGGAACCCTCGGCTGGAAGGAATATGCTCCTTATGAGGGTATAATCGTTACAGCAGGTGCTCCAGATTTTCCTTATCCCCTCCTTGAACAGTTAGCAGAAGGGGGAAGGCTTGTTATACCATGTGGGGATGAGTATTCACAATCTCTCTACAAAATCACGAAAAAGGGAGGAAAGTTTGAAGAGGAAAATCTTGGAGGGTGCAGGTTTGTGAAACTTCTCGGCGCCTACGGTTGGAAGGAATGATAAAGAAACTTTACAGATGGGTAACAGGGTTAGCTGGCAAGCCTTATGGTGGGATTGCTCTTTGCGCCATTTCCTTTGCTGAATCATCTTTTTTTCCAGTTCCACCTGATGTCCTTCAGATTCCATTGACACTTGGAAGACCGAACAAGGCTTTTTTCTATGCTTTTCTTTCTCTAATTTTTTCAGTTGTTGGAGGTATATTCGGCTATTATATAGGATTTGCTTTTATGGAGGTGATAGGTAAAAAAATTATAAATTTTTATCATCTGGAAGAAAGTTTTGATTATGTTGGAAGGCTTTATAATGAGTATGCGGGATGGGCAGTTGCCATTGCAGGATTTACACCAATTCCCTATAAGGTTTTCACAATAAGTGCAGGAGCCTTCAAAATTTCAATGGCTGTTTTTATCATTGCATCAATTATTGGTAGGGGAGCAAGATTTTTTCTCGTAGCATTACTGCTTTTTTTCTTCGGTGAAAGGGCAGACAGGTTTATTTATAAACACCTTAATTATCTGGCAATTGCTTTTGTAGTTCTTTTTATTGTGGGATGGATTATAATTGGGAGGATTTTGAGATGATGTGGAGAGGAATACCAATACTGGGTTTTTTTCTTTTAGGGCTGGTTTATGCCTGTGCACCCTATGGAATTTATTACACAGTAAAAAAAGGAGATACCCTTTATTCCGTTTCCATTTCTTATGGTGTTTCTTTGAAGGAAATAGTAATGATAAACCACATAAAAGACCCATCTGTGATAAAGGAAGGACAGGTAATATTCATACCCGGGGCAAAGGAAAGGAAAAAAGAAGTTCCTGTAGAGGAGGAGAGAGTTGAAATTACTAAACCTCCAAAACCTGAGAAAAGAGAAGGTAAAAAAGAAGAAAGGGGCTCTATTCCACTTATATGGCCTGTTGATGGAATAGTCACATCGGAATTCGGAATAAGAGACGGGATTCCTCATGATGGAATTGACATATCAACTCCAGAGGGGACACCAATAAAAGCAGCTTATGATGGAAAGGTAATATACAGCGGAGATGAATTGAAGGGTTATGGAAATCTCATAATAATAAAGCATGAAGGAGATTATGCTACTGTATATGCCCATAATAAGAAAAACTATGTGAAGGAAGGTGACAAGGTCAAAAAGGGACAGATTATAGGAGAGGTGGGAAGTACAGGGAACGCAAATTCTCCACACCTTCATTTTGAAATTAGATGGAGGGCGAAGCCAGTCAATCCGAGACTCCTTCTGATTGATAGGTGATTTTCTGCTCTTAACTTTGTGTATTTAAAAAAGGGATTTTTTATCAATTAAATTTCCTAAGTTTTTACCTTATTTTATACACTATGTCCAAGTAATCAAGAATCCGGCGGATTAGGCAGGTCTTAATCAAGCCTTTTTATTCCATATTTCAACGCAAGACGAACTACCTCTTCCCATTCTTTCTTTGTTATTCTTCTTGAAAGCTCAAGATATTCTTCCGACCTGTAACAGGGTCTGTACTGGTCCATAATGTTGAGATAGGTATTTTTTGAAATCTCCTCCGCTATGAACTTTATCACATTTTCAGAATTTGCAAGAGCGTTTGGAAGGACAAGGTGCCTTATTATCAAACCCCTTCTTGCTATTCCCCGTTCATCAATTATGAGGTCGCCTGTCTGCCTGTGCATTTCCTTTACTGCTCTTTTATTTACATCAAAATATCCTTTTATCCCTGAATACTTAAAGGCGGTTTCATTGTCTCCGTATTTCATATCTGGCATGTATATATCAATTATTCCTTCCAGCATTTTGAGAGTTTTTATTGAATCGTATCCACCTGTGTTATAAACAATCGGAAGGCTTAATCCTTTCCAGGCAGCAATCCTCAATGCTTCAACGACCTGAGCAATTACATGGGTTGGAGATACAAGGTTTATGTTATGACATCCCATTTTTTGAAGGTCGAGCATTATGTCAGCGAGTTCCTCAGGGGTTACCTCTTTTCCTTCTCCAAGTTGACTTATTTCATAGTTCTGACAGAAGACACATTTGAGGTTGCACCAGGTGAAAAAGATGGTTCCAGAACCCCTGTAACCAACAAGAGGAGCTTCTTCTCCAAAATGTGGATGGTATGATGAAACCCTTGCGAACCTACCCGTCATACATTCTCCCTTTTCATCATTCAATCTGTTAATCCTACATGCCCTCGGACAGAGCTCACAGGAGGAAAGGGCATCAAGAAAATTTTTAACCCTTTCCTCAAATTCTCCTCTTTCCATTATGTTGAGGTAGGATGGATACATTACAGGAAATAATTTTATCCGTTTAAATAATTTTTACAAATAATTGTTGTGTCTGGAGCAGGCGAACGATTTTGGGACACTGGAAAAGTTAAGATATGAGCGACATTAAGGAGTGAGAGGGAGAGATGAAACA
>JBBIVP010000147.1:0-5537 GCA_037439705.1 bacterium | reverse complement strand
CGAGTGGGTACCAGTCCCTCCTTGCTTTCATATAACCTGTCTGTTTTTCTATGTCAAAGGCGAGGTCAGCCATTGTATACCTTCTTTCCATTCTGTAGCTGTGGCTGTATCTTCCAACAAATGAAACGGGCTGGAAAGCTATTCCGGACACTACATCCACATTCTTTGCAGCGAGTTTCACTATTTCTCCAACCTGATGGTCATTGAATCCCCTCACAACAGTAGGAACGAAAACAATGCTTATGCCAACCTTCCTGCAGTTTTCAATGGTTTTCATCTTGAACTCAAGAAGTGGGAGATTTCTCGTTTTGTAATAAACATCCTCATTCACACCATCAAACTGAAGATAAAGGGTATGAACCCCTGCTTCCTTTGCAGCCTGTGCAAATTCAAGGTCTGCCATTTTTATTCCGTTGGTGTTCACCTGTATGTAATAGAAGCCCATCTCTTTTGCTTTTCTTACAATTTTCAAGAAATCTGGTCTGAGGGTAGGTTCTCCACCAGAAAACTGAACCCTCAAAGCAGGAACTGGCTTCTGATTAGCGAGTGTATCAAGCATTCTTACCACATCATCATAAGAGGGTTCATAAAGGTATCCGGTCGCATTTGCATTAGCAAAACACACTGGACAGGAAAGATTACACCTGTTTGTGAGGTCAATTATAGGGAGTGCTGAACAGCTGAGATGCATATTACAGAGTCCACACTGAAGGGGGCATTTTGTCGCATTGGGAATCTGAGGATTTTCAACCCCTCTGCTATCCCCGAACCAGAACTCTTCGCATTTGTAGTAAAGTTCCTCATCCCCATAAAAGATGTCAAGAAATTCTCCATGTTCATTGCATCTCTTTTTTATCCACACCTTTCCGCCTTCAGGATAAAGGATCGCCTTAATTATTTTTCCACAATCAGGGCAGATAGAATCAATTTCCTTTGGAAGCCCGAACTTAACAGGGGTTATTGGATAACCTGTATATGTAGTTTCTGGCTCCTCAACCCATTCTGGAAATTCATAATTCCACCTTTCATGCATTTTTTTACCTCCTTTTTTTAAAGAGAAGTAAGCAAATTTTATGCCATTAGAAATATGATTTTTTTTATAGAAAAAAACCTTTTTGTGCAAAACAATGTACAATAAAGTACATTCGTTGTAATTTTGAATTTTTTATTTTTGAACCCTTATCCGAGTTTTATTTCTTTTTCATCCTGTAGAAGAAAATGAATAGTAATGGAACGAGAAGAATTGGAGAGAATCCATGAGGATTTTTACCTGTATAAACGCACCCACCTCCTCCGCCACCACCTCCACCACCGGGACCCATTCCAGGAAGGACAACATTGAAGGGGAATTTTATGCTTTCAAGTTCTCCCCCACCAGGCAATGGTTTAACAATGCTAAATTCATAGCTTCCCGCAGCAAGATTGGGTATGTAGAAGGTTATAAATGTGTCTATCCATGTTGTTATTCCATTTGCATCAACCTCAGCAACCTTTTCATTGGAGTTAGGAAGGTAGATGTTTATCTTTCCCTTTGCCTCTCCTAAGAATGAACCCCATACGGAAAGAGTCTTTCCGCTCACCACATAGTTAGGTTTTATGAATGAGATAAGGGCTGGTCCCGAATCAGCAATCGCACAGTTGAATGCCCAGTATCTCACCTCCTCTGGAGCATCTATGAAATCGTAGAAGAAGGGAATTGTCTGGGTTGTTAGGTTATAAACCTTTATTGCTATTCCTGCTATATCTCCAATTACACCCAATGCAGCGCTCAAAAAGTTGTCTGAAACACTCTGACCAAATGAACTGAAGAGGTAATCCTTTATCTGGTCCTTGAAGGCGCTTATTAGACTTATTACAGCAGATATTATATCCCATATATCATAGCTCTTTATTGCCTCCATCAGGTTTTCATAGGCGCTCTGTGCATTTGGATTCAGAATATAATCAAGACCTGATACAACGAGGTGTCCATCAGGAAGTATATCCACGCTTGTTATAAGGGCAAGGACATACTTTATTCCCTGCCATGTATTTGCCATAAGAGCCCTTCTTTCTGCATTCAGTGGTCCAGTAAACATATTCAGATCCAGGTATCCCCTGAATCCTTTGTACATGCTTATGAGTTTATATGCCTGCTCGCACGGGAAATTCCATACTGTTTCCTTGGGATCCGCTGATAAATCAAACCTCAAAAGGTTTTCAATGGAAAGGTCTATTATTCTCAATTTTGGAAGGAGCCAGTGGTGTTCTATCTCATCTCCATTTTGCTGTTCCTTCACACCAGCCCAGTAATAAACCATCTTTGGATTGAAAAACTTTATTCCGCTTCTTGTCCCGTTGTTATAATATGTCTCAAACCAGGGTGCATTCTCGTCAATCGTAACCGCTCCTCTTACCTCTCCGATTTCCGAACTATCAACCACACTCTTTACTATTTCTGCTGAAAGGGTATAAACCTCTGGATGCTTTGAAAGGCTTATTGAGCCATCTTTTCTTATTGCATCTTCTATTCCTTTTACAATCCTCTCAAAATCCGAGGTTTTTATAATTCTTCTCAATATCTCTATCTTTGCCCAGTCTTCAACGCCGAGAAAAATTGGATTCATAACAATGAGGGCTGCAGCGGTTGATCTTGGCCCTATTATCCTTCTATTTGAATAGGCGAATTCCTCAAGTCCATCTTTTGCAAGGTAATCAGGAATTGTGTAACCGAGAAGCACAGTTTCTCCTTCAGAATTTTTGACTATTGACACACTCGGGATAAACTCAGGAACCTCTGCTACAAATCTAAAATTCTCATCCACTTCTGTTTCTGTGAACGGAGTAAGGACAACAAGTTTTGTTGGAATGGATGTTCTTCCAGCGAGATCAATAGTGCCCCTTTCTCCGCAGGAGGAGAAAATTAATATTACACCCATACTTATTAAAACTCTTCTCATTTCACCCTCCTTCTTTCATTTTTTATATTATACAAAACTAAATTTTAAAAGTCAAGTGTTTGTATAAGTTATATACATATGCGACATTTTATGAGTTTGAATGAGAAAATTTAAGGGGCTTTTTAGACCGAGGGATTTGTGAGGTCTTTTTATTATCTCATACACTCAAAATCTTCTCAAACTATAAAGCATATCCTGAAACCTCCTCTTGTAAAATCCCCTTATATTACCAAATATAGAATAAAACTTCATCTCTCCCTCTCACTCCTTAATGTCGCTCATATCTTAACTTTTCCAGTGTGTGTTCGGTGTTTTTTGTAATGGTATCTGAAAAGGGGGGAGGTTTTATAATCCGGTCTTAAATTTTGGGGTTCAGATTATTTCAATCTCCTCAGTAAAAGTGAATTTCCAACAACAAGGAGATCGGATAGAACCATGGCAAAAGCCCCAATTTCTGGTCTTAATAAAAAACCAAGATGGTAATAAAAAAGCCCAGCAGCAACAGGAATTGCCAAAACATTGTAGATAAAAGCCAAAAAGAGGTTCTGTTTTATTTTGGAAAATGTTGCGTGGGAAAGTTCTATTGCTTTAATCACATCCCTTATATCATCTTTTATGAGAATTATTCCTCCTGTTTCTTTAGCCACATCTGTCCCGGTTCCCATGGCAATTCCAATATCTGCAGATGCTAACATTGGAGCATCATTTATCCCGTCTCCTACTGCTCCAACTATCTTCCCCTGTGCTTTAAGCTTTCTTATTTCTTTTTCTTTATCCTGAGGCAGAACCTCTGCTAAAATTTTATCAATTCCAAGTTCCCTTCCGATAGCAGATGCTGTTTTTTTATTATCTCCTGTGAGCATCCAGATTTCCAGACCCATTTTTTTCAGATTTTTAATTGTCTCTCTTGCATGTTCTCTTATAGTATCCGCAACAGCAATTGCTCCCTTAACTTCTCCATCAACCGAAACCAGCATCACCGTTTTTCCCTCCTCTTCCCATTCCTTTCCAAGCTCGCTTTTGATAAGGCTTCTGTTCCCCAATAAAACCTCTTTACCACCAATTTTTCCTTTAAGTCCCTTTCCTGGAATTGCTTCAAAATTTTCAACATCCAGAAGATTTATTTTTCTTTTTTCAGATTCCTTCACAATGGCTATATCAAGTGGATGGGTGGTATTTTTAGCAAGACTTGCTGCTAACTCCAGAACATCTCCCCTTATATCGGTTACTTTTGGTTTTCCCTCGGTTAGCGTTCCAGTTTTGTCAAAAACCAGGGCATTAAGTTCTCTAACCTTCTCTAAATATTCTCCTCCCTTGATCAAAATTCCCCTTTCAGCTCCTTTTCCAACTCCAACGAGAATTGCAGTCGGGGTAGCAATCCCGAGTGCACATGGACAGGCAATTACCAGAACCGAAACAAAAGCGGTGAGGGCAAACAAAAACGGGTTATCTTTAACAAAATACCAGATTACAAACGAGGCTACGGCGATAGCTACTACAACCGGCACAAACCAGTTCACTACTCTGTCCGCAACTCTTTGAATCGGTGCTCTTTTTGATTGTGCTTCCTCAACCAGTTTGATAATCTGATGGAGTGCTGTTTCTTCTCCTACCCCGGTTGCTTTGAATTTAAAAGATCCCTCTTTGTTAACAGTTCCTCCAAAAACCTTATCTACTGGTTTTTTATCCACAGGTATAGATTCTCCCGTAAGCATTGACTCATCAACCGTTGACCTTCCTTCAATAACAATTCCATCAGCAGGAATTTTTTCACCGCTTCTAACCATAACAATGTCTCCCTTTTGAATTTCATCTGCTAAAATTTCCATTTCTTTATTATCCCTTATCACCCGTGCAGTTTTAGCTTCCAGCTTCATCAGTTTTTTGATTGCATCTCCCGCCTTTTGCTGGGAGATTTTTTCGAGAAGCATACCGAGGGTAATGGTGGTCAAAACAGTAGTTGAAGCTTCATAGAATACTGGACCGGGGATGAAAAAAGTTGCAGCGACTGAATAAAAATAGGCTGCTGAAGTGCTCAAAGCTACGAGAACATTCATATCAGCCATATTTTGTTTCAGGGAAAAATATGCTCCCCTGTAAAATGGCAGACCGAGTATCACCTGAACAGGGGTGGCGAGAAGGAATAAAACCAGGTGCCAGCCAAATCCGTGCTTTTTCAAAATGGTTTCTATCACAAACACGGGAAGCGTTAAAATGACTCCCCACCAGAACCTCTGCCATCCCCTTTTTATTTCATCTTCAAGTTCTTCTTCTGCTGAAGATGCTTCATATCCTGTATCTTTGATTATCTTTTTAATTTCATTAAGGCTTATCTTTTCCGGGTCATATTCAATTTCTGCCTTACTCATGGGAAAATTAACATAAACCGAAATTATTCCTTTCTCTTTTGAAAGCGCCCATTCTATCGCTCTGGCACAGGAAGCACAGTGCATATTTACGATTTTGAAAATTACTTTTTTCATCTCTTTTACTTTATTTATATATCATGTCAGTTTTTCTATCAACCACAGAATTTCACAGAGGGTTCTGAAAAAGTGGGCTTTTTTTGTAGACTTTTTTGAAGGAATTTTTGATTTC
>JBBIVP010000146.1:0-5563 GCA_037439705.1 bacterium | reverse complement strand
ATGGTTTACTAATCTGTGTAAGTCCTTTGCCTCTACTCCATCTATAGCCACTTAAGTATTTTTAAGTGGCTAAAAACAAAGATAACCCTAATAATTTACATACTACATTATTTTTCTCTTAAAAGGTAAGTCTTTCTGAAAAGAGCCCTTGTTTCTCATCGTAAACGAATAAAACCTCTTTTTTAAAAAACTTGTCAATAAAGAATTCATTTTGCCGGAGGGGGGATTTGAACCCCCACGGAGATGAACCCCAGAGACTTTTGAGGCCTCCGCGTCTACCGTTCCGCCACCCCGGCTTGAAAAGTTATTTCTTCTCTTTTAATTCTATAAGAACTCCATGAAAGGGATAAAGGAATGCTACACGGGAACCTTCGCTACCCTCTCTCGGTTTTTCATCCACAAGTTTAACTCCTCTTTCCTTAAGGACTCTCAGCGTCTCCTCTATGTTTTTTACCTCCACACATATATGATGAATTCCTTCGCCTTTCTTATCAAGAAATTTTTTAACTGGAGAATCCTCGGAAACCGCTTCTATGAACTCTAACCTTGAGTTTTCAAGATTCAAAAATCCAACCCTTACCTTCTGTGAAGATATTTCTTCTATCAAATCAAATCCCTTTCCAAACACCTTTTTAACGAAATCCTCAACATCATTGAGGTTCAAAACTGCTATTCCTATGTGGTCAATCTTCATTCTTTAACAGGAACCGCTTTTATTTTCGGTTTTCCATCTTCAACAACAACCCTGAATTCCACTTTCTTATATCCTTTTTCCATTTTCAGTTTTTTCTCAGTCTCTTCAAGCTGTTTTAAAAATTTTGCTCTGTCAACCTGATTTTCTACCCCTTCAATAGTCCTCTTCAACTCACAGTACTCTTCATAAACCTTTGAAAAATTTTCTTCATCCCTTTTAACTTCTTTTTTTTTGGCGGGTTCCTTCAAAGAAACAGGCGGAGGTTCTTCTAAAATTTCCCCTTTCCCAACCCATCCCTTCCCCCTTACATATCTACCCTCTTCTATTTCCCTCATTATCTTTTCCCAAAGGGAACAATATGTATGGTATGAAGCAAGAAGGGTTTCAATCATGTATTTTGGTCCGTGTGTAAAGAATTTTCTCTTTGAAAGTTCCTTCAGTTTTTTTTCAAATTCCGCCCTTTCTTTCAAGGGTGGTGCCTTTCTGTTCCCGGCAAAAAACTGATTGTACTCAAACTTGAGTCTCTCCATTTCTGCTTTGAGTTTTTTTATTTCCTGGTCAAGATCGAACATGGTTTTATAATATCATCAAGTTAAAATTTATGCCAGTTAAATTGAAAGTGTGATGAGGAATGATAAAATACTCACATGAATCTAAAAAACATAACCTCCTTTATGGTAATGGATATCCTTGAACTGGCAAAGGAAATGGAGAGGAAGGGTGAAAAAATTATCCACATGGAGGTGGGCGAACCCGATTTTGACACCCCGTCATCAATAAAAAATTATGCGATAAAATCCCTTAAAAATGGTTTTGTAAAATATACGCACAGTATGGGTTCATTTGAACTGAGAGAGGAAATCTGCAATTTTTACAAAAAGCGATATGGAGTATCAATTGAACCCGATGAGGTGGTTATAACTCAGGGTTCATCTCCTGCTATGTTTCTCATCTTTGCACTTCTTATTGAAAGAGGAAACAGAATACTTCTGACAGACCCCCATTATCCCTGCTATCCAAATTTTATCAGATTTTTTGGAGGAAAACCTGTATTCATTCCGCTTTCGGAAGAAGAAAATTATCAGATAGACCTCAAAATGTTCAAAAAATTGTCAAAGAGGGCAAAGGCGATAATTTTGAATTCTCCCGCTAATCCAACAGGAGCGGTTATTGAAAAAGAGGTAATGGAAGAAATCGCTTCCTCAGGGCTTTATGTAATCTCTGATGAAATCTATCACGGATTGACATACGAAGGGGAAGAACTTTCTATGAAACAATTCACGAACAGGAGTTTTATAATAAATGGATTTTCAAAGGCTTTCTCCATGACAGGGTGGAGGCTCGGATATGCTATATTTCCAAAAAAATTTTACAGGGATATACAAAAACTTCAGCAGAACTTCTTCATTTCAGCAAATGCCTTCGTTCAGATGGCAGGGATGTACGCTATAAAATACGGATGGAAGGAGGTTGAAAGGATGAGGGAAAACTTCAGGAGAAGGAGGGATTTTCTTGTTTCAGAATTGAAAAAAAATGGATTCTCCGTGAAATTCATTCCGAAAGGAGCATTCTACTTCATGTTAAACATAAAAAATTTAAAAAAGAAATCCCTTGAATTCGCTCTTGAATGTTTAAAAAGTGAGAAAGTAGCGGTGGCTCCCGGAATAGATTTCGGTTCAAGGGGGGAAGGCTTCGTAAGGCTCTCATACACAATTTCAATTGAGAAAATAAAAGAAGGCATAAGGAAACTTAAAAATTTCTGTACAAAAACTTGTTTATTTAAATAAAAAGGGGTAGACTAATTTTTATGAAGAAATTTGTGATATGCCTTCTTCTCCTTTTTAATTCATGCTACCTCATAAAGTCTGTGAAAAAGGAAGAGAAAGTTCAAGAACCAAGAAATAGATACTATTATTATCTTGCGGGAAGATGGGCTCTTATGGAAGATGATGTTGATTCCGCAATAAAGTTTTTTGAAGGGTTCTTACAATTTGAACCATTTAATACCAGGGCTATTCTTGAACTGGCTGGAATATATTTTGAAAGAAAAAGGGACATAGAAAAAACATATTCCCTCATAAAAAGGGCTACAGCAATTGAACCTCAAAACACTGAGATACTCCTCTCCGCTGCTGAAATTGCAAGTGCGATGAGTAAAAACGATGAAGCTCTTAACTACCTTGATAGAGTTCTTTCAATTGATAAGAAAAATGAAAGAGCCCTCCTTTACACTGGGAGCATATACCTCTTCAAGGGGGAACTTTCAAAAGCGAAGCACTATTTTAATGAACTCATCATAATTAATCCATCTTCCTATCTTGCCTATTACTACCTCGCAAAGGTTGCGGTTCAGGAGGGAAAAATTGAAGAGGCAAAAAAATACTACGAGAGGGCTTCTGAAATAAATCCCGATTTCAAGGCTGCTCTTCTGGAACTCGCACAGCTATATTCCATGACTGACATAGATAAAGCAATAGAACTCTATTCACAGCTTCTTGAAACAATCCCCTTTCTCGGCAGAATTGATATAAAGGAAATTAAAAATCGCCTTGCTGATCTGTACATCTCAAAGGGAAAATATGAAGAAGCAGCAAAGCAACTACAGGACATTGAAAAATTCTTTCCTGGAGTAGATGTAAAATGGAAACTGGGACTTATTTATTTTGAAATGGGCGAATGGGAATCTGCTTTAAAAGAATTTGAATTTGTGCTCGGGGTAAACCCCGATAACAGAAAAGCACTTCTCTATCACGCATACTGTCTGAACCAACTTGGAGAAAATGAGAAGGCGTTAAATGAATTTTTAAGTTTTGAACCCACAGACCCGCTTTATGAGTTAGCAAGATTTCAGATGGCAGGAATATATTTTGAAGAGGGCACAGAGGAAGGAAAACAGAAAGGCTATCAGATTCTTGAAGAGTTAAGAAAAAGAGGAAAAGCAATGAAGGATGTGTACCTCGTCCTCGGTTCCGGTTACAGGGATGATTACAGACTTGGAGAGGCAAAACAGGTTCTGGGTGAAGGATTCAATTATTATCCGGACGATGTAGAAATGGGGCTCCTTTATGGGGCTGTCCTTGAAGAAACTGGAGATGTAAATGGGGCAATAGAGGTTGTAAAAAAACTTCTTGAAGTCCATCCCGATAACGCAGAAGTGCTGAATTTTCTTGGATACACCTACCTTGAGTACGATATGAATATAAAAGAAGCTGAGAAAATGCTCCTGAAGGCTTACGAAAAAAGTCCTTCGGAGGGATACATAATTGATAGCGTTGGATTTCTATATTACAAAAAGGGAGAACTCAAAAAGGCACTTCATTACATCAACATGGCACTTGAGAAGTCACCAGATGATGGTGAGATATGGGAACACCTCGGAGATATATATTTAAAAATGAAAAATTTGAAAAAGGCAAGAGAAGCCTATTCAACAGCTCTCACAAAAAGGCTGAGGGAAAAGCAGAGAAAGAGAATTGAAGAAAAGTTTAAAGCCCTTGAGAGCACTCATAATAAATAGCGTCCTTCTATTCATTTCCTGTGCTCACCTTCAAGTAAAAGAAATCCGAACTGCAAATCTCTTCGGAGAAATAAAATTTTCTTCAGAAGATGGATTTTTCAATGGAAGAGTGTCAATAATAACGGATGGAAGTAGAATAAGAATGGATTTATTTTCACCACTTGGAAGAACTGAATTCGTTTATTTATACTCTGACAATTCATGCATATTTCTATTTGTAGGAGAAAAAAAGGCGGTTCATTCAAGCGGGTGTGAAGAGATAGAAATAGAAGGAGAAAGGATAAAAATAAAAGAACTAATACAACTCGCTCTAAACAAAATGGAAAATCCAGAAGAATTAAGAATTAAATCATACCGCATTTTTGATGGTATAAAATTTCCATCCATCGTTGAACTGGAAAGGGATAAATGGAGGATGAAGGTAAAAATAATGGATGCAAAATTTAATGAGGATGTGGAAAAGATGTTCACGATTGATATCCCTTCCGATTTCAAAGTGGAGGAAATAGAATGAAAAAACTATTTCCGCTTATTTTTCTTATCCTTTCCTGCAAAGCAAAAGGAATTGAACTCAAGGACTTTTTGAAAACATCAACGATCTCTGACCCGAAGACATTTAACATAGTTGTAGCAGATGAAACGAGTTCCACAGAAGCAGTTGGACCACTCTTTGAAAGCCTTTTGAGGAGGAACTATTACACCCTTGATTTTGAACCAGGACTTGCAGAATCATACGAATTTTTGGAAAACGGTTTGAGGTGGAGGTTCAAGCTGAGAAAAGGACTTATCTGGAGCGATGGAAAACCTCTAACAGCAAACGATGTGAAGTTCACAATTGACTTGGTTTACTCTCCGGACATTTCAACAAGTTTAAAAGATATCCTTTTAGTTGACGGAAAAAGGGTTGGGGTGGAGGTGAGTGACGATAGAACAGTTGAGTTTATCCTTCCAAAGAAATTTGCTCCATTTCTTGCCAGTGTCGGAATGATTCCCATACTTCCATCTCACATCCTGAGAAAATCCCTTGAAGAAAAAAGATTTGAAACATTCTGGAACATAAACACACCTCCTCCAACAATAATTGGCTCAGGACCTTACACGATGGTGGAATATATTCCAAGCCAGTTCATAAGATACAAAAAAAACCCGGAGTATTACCTGAAGGATGAAAATGGAGAAAGACTTCCATATATTTCAAATCGCCTCCTCCTCATAGTTCCGGATACGAACACTCAGTTTTTAAGGTTCAAAAGCGGTGAAATAGATATATATTATCCGAGACCTGAAGAAATAGCAGATATAAAAAGAAATGAAGAAAGTATGGGAATAAATCTCAAGAAACTCGGCGTTTC
>JBBIVP010000145.1:0-5642 GCA_037439705.1 bacterium | reverse complement strand
CCCCTTTTTCCTCCGCTTATGAACCCCCCTCCCTCACAGGAAGCAGATATGAGCATTGCTGTTTTCTTTTCGGCAATTTTTTCAACCGATGATTTCAATTCTCCATAAAGTATGTCCATAGCCTGTCCTTCTATCATCCCTTTGAATCCTATTGCATCAGCGAGAATTCCTGAAAGAATAAGCCTTTTATTTCTGGATATTCCATTCCATATATCATCAATGCTGAAAATTCTAAAAGCCTCTGTTAGAAGCCCGTCGCCGAGTAAAACTGCAATTCCCTCTCCGAATTTTTTGTGAATGGCTGGTTTCCCCCTTCTCATTTCCGCATTGTCCATTGACGGAAGGTCGTCATGGATTAAAGAATATGTGTGAACCATCTCAACAGCACCTGCGAATGGAAATGTTTTTTTAAAGCCTTTTGAATCCTTATCTGACGCAAAAATTTCGTAGCTTCCAAACACGAGAAGTGGTCTGAACCTTTTGCATTCTCCAAAGAGTGCATATTCAATTCCTTCTTTTAAAATCGGAGAATCAATTCTTGAAATGTAATCTCTCAGGAAATTTTCAAAATCCTTTATCCTTTCTCCAAATAATTCTTTCAAATCCATGTTTCATGCTCTTTTAAAATTATAAGGACAATTTTTCCCTTTTCAATAAAAAATTATTCTTTATAAAGAATCCTTAATGGAATTGTGAAAAGAAAAAGAATTATGGCAAAAATTAAACCCGTTAAGATAAATGGCTTTTTATCTCCTGCATTTTTACAACTGCATCCTCCTCCTGCTTCTACTCCTGCAAGCCTTCCTGCTTTTGTGCATATATAATGTGAAAATGCAACAGCCATCCTTCCTTTATCAGTATCTGAAAGTCCTGAACCATCTATGTGAAGATATATTCCTTGACCAAAATTCACCTTCGCTGCGAGATGAGAAACGTTGAGGTCATTATAAAATGAGCAATATACAGAGGTCTGAATACCCCTTACGCCTGAAAGAAGTGTTGGAAAGAGGTATCCGAAAGGATATTCTGCATATTGAGCTATTGCCTGTTTAGTATAATTTTTTGATGCTCCATCTATTGATGGGCTTATTCCTATCTTTGAGAAGAACCTCGTAAGACCGCTACCTCCTGCTGTCACCTGCGTGTTATCCGGCTTTCTGCAGTAATAAAATGGATAACCGCTCACATTCACAAACTCCCATCCCCATCCCCTTGTTCTATCTCCAATGAGGTCAATCCAGTTGAGACATCCTGCTACATCATCTGCTCCACCCCTCAACCATCCATCCCATGGAATTACTTCACCATGGGCATTTATTACTGTAACATCATAAGGAGGGCTGAAATTAACGAGCCTCATAATCCTTGCCTGCGTATTAACCTTTATGAGGTTTACTGAATCCTTCATTTTTGTAAGAGCCTCAACGACACCCGTTTCTACAACCGCCGGGTCTGCCCAGCCACCACTAATTCCAGGGATTCTTATCAAATAATATGTTTCAGGAGGGGGTGAGAATGTTCTGTATGCGTAGACAATGCCCATATACCCCTTTGTATAATCGGAAACATTACTTCCATCAACATGAACATATGCTCCATAACCCATAATTTTTGCGCATATATCCTCATAATCACCTGCATAAAATATGTATTCAGGATGCCCTACTTGAAATGTTATGGCTCTTGAGAAATTTGCAGATGATGGAAAGGTTTGACCAAAGGGTTTTTCAGCATCCTCTCCAAGAAAAAGCTTGTAGCCAGGATTATCTCCTCCCCATGCGTTTGCATTGAAACCCGCAACCTGAAGGAATGTTGAAAGCCCTGAATCGCCTATTGTGTTGGCTGTTCCTCCTGATGCCCAGTAGTAAAATGGGTAGCCCGCTACATGAACGAACCTCCAGGAATTATATATTACATTGCTTGCAATTTTTTGAAGAAAGGCACTCCATGACCCAAGGGTTGAGCCATCCCATGGAATTACCTCTCCGTGTGCATTCAGAACAATTGCATTGTTTGGAGGATTTGTCACTAAACTCATAAATCCAGCAAGGGTATTTACAATGTTTACAGCCAATCTCCTTACATTCGCTGCATCCTGAGCACCAGTCCTCACATCGTTTATATTTGAAACCCAGCTTGTTGCTACTCCAGGAATTGCCACTATATAAACAGATGGTTCGGCGGAGAAAGAAACCTTCGCAAGCAGGAAAAAAACAATAAAACTTAAAATTGCTTTTTTCATCTTTTCCCTCCTTCTTTCATAATTTTATTATATCATTTCTTTTTAAAAAAATCAAGATAATGTATAAGTTTGTTGAGAGAAGCAGTATATCCGGGGAACTGGTTAAAAAAGGGTTATTCCGATTCCAAATCTCAAGTGAAGGTCAAAATACTTGTAATCCTCATTCCAGAAGGATGTGCTGACCTTTGGAAATTCAAAGATGAGATTCAAAACATTGGCAATCTCCATATTGTAGCCAAGAAGAAAAGAGAGGAATGTTTCCCCATCCCAAATTTTATCCCATGCAAATTCTGGACCTATAGAGATGTAAAAAGGTCCACCTATCAGTTTTCCGTATATGTTCAATTTAAAGATCTCCGAGGTTTGAAAGTTTTCACTTCCTACATCTCCATCCCTCTCATACATAAAGTCCATTTCAAATCCTATGAATTTATACTTTAACTCATAGTATCCACCCACTCCAAACTGGGAAAAGAGGAGAGTATCGTTGTTCCAGTACACACCTATTCCTGCTGGTATTTTTAATCCTGCGGTGAGAATTCCAGCATTCACCTTCTGGAAGAAAAGCAGAGGTAACACCATTCCTGCCAGGACATATTTCTTCATAAATCACCTCCTGTTTTTTAAAGGATATAATAGAAAAATCTGATTTCAACAAAAATTTTATTCCCTGCATGCAGTGTCTTTAAAAATTTTTTCTGGCTCAAATGGTGGAGAATAAAGGTTCCTGTAAACAGCATAATAGTATATAATTTTTTTTACATAGTCTCTTGTTTCGGAAAATGAAATGGACTCAATAAAATCAATCGTCTTCATTTCTCCGTTTTGTGAACACCATCTCATTACATTTTCCGGACCTGCATTGTATGCTGATATGGCAGGGATAAGTTCTGAAAACTTATCAATGAGATACTTGAGATACCATGCTCCCATTCTTATGTTTACTTCCGGAATGAAAATGTCAGGAAGTTCAAATTTTTCCATCTGAAGGTTTGAAGTTATAAAAATTGCAGTTGGTTTTATGATCTGCATCACCCCCATCGCATTTGCCCTTGAAATGGCAAATCTCTGAAATGCACTTTCCGCTTTTATTATTGCGAAAATGAGAAATGGGTCAATGGAAAATTCCTGTGCGTATTTCAAAACGCTCTCTTTATATGCTTCTGGATAATAAAAAGAAACCGGAAGGGATTTAAGGGCGAAGATAAAATCCGGGTATTCCCCGGAGATGGAATAAATCAATTCGCTCGCACTCTCAGGATAATTTCTTAAGATGTGGTTCACCTCTTTTTGAATAAGTTCAAAAATACCGAGCGAAAGGAGAACTGATATCTCTTTCTGGTGTGGAACCGGAGCATCTGCATAATAAAAATTTTCCTCATGGCTTACTGAAAGTGTAATTCCTTTTACATAATAGCTTCCTGCAATCCAGTAGTAATCGGAAGGTGAACTTTCCATAAAATTTTTCAGAAGGTTATCCGCTTCTTCTCCTTTTCCGTTTCTTCTCATTGCCTCAGTTAACCAGAAAACTGCCTTTGAATTCCATTTTCCATTATAGTTTGTGATAGGTATGAGATATGTTATAGAAGAGGGGTCATTTCTTCTTATTAGAGACCATGCTAACTCCCAGTAAGCATCCGGAAGGAGGTCTGATGTGGGAAATTTTTCAATGAATGCTTTGAAAATGTTCTCATCCCTTTTTAGAATTGCCATCTTGAAGAGAGCGTTGTCCTGAAACTCGCAATCAGGATATTTTTCATAAACCCTTCTGTAAATTTCAAAAGCCTCTTCTTTTCCCATCCTTTCTTCAATTTTTCCGAGGAAGAATTCCGCTTCACATTTCATAGGAGGGGGAAGGGAATTCAATGAATCTTCCAGCTTTTTCTTTGAATCCTGAAGCCTCCTTAAGTAATAGAGTGCCTTTCCGGCAAGAAATTGGGAAACTGGATTTGGTTCTTTAAAAAATCTTTCTCCTGTTGAAAGGGCATCAGCATACCTCTCCTCTTCCATCAATTTTTTCATCTTCTGTATGACCATTTCTTCGGTTATTGCTATTTCAATTTCCTCACCACATTCTTCAGTCAGTTCATTAAGGTTCTGAAGAGAAAAATCCCTTTTCATCCACAATCTCACCAGTTTCTCCTTTGCTTTCTCAATCTCTCCTCTCCTACAATGAATTTTTGCCTCAATGATTTCTATCTCCGTTCTTTCGGGACAGGACTTAAGGTATTCGTCTTCAATGCTTATTAATGCCTCATCATAAAACTCCATTCGGTAAAAGGCTTTTATTTTGAGTAAAAGTCCATCACATAACACAGAAGAATCTTCAAAAGTCTTTAAAACCTCAATCGCTTCAATTGAGGCTTCCATCTCTTCATTTTCAAAAAAAGTTTGTGCCAGATAGTAATGGATGTAATCCTTTATTTCTCCGGAAAGCTCAAGTGCACGGGAGAGATATTTTTTTGCATATTTAGGTTTTCCTGCTTTAAGAAGAGAAAGTCCTGCCAGAAAATTCAGTTTCCAGTCATCAGGAACTGTTGATAGATTTTTGAGAAAAAGTACCGCTGACTTCTTGAACCTCATGGTATTGAAAAGTTCCACCCCTTCTTTGATGGATATTTCCGTAAGAGGGCTCTCAGGTTTCTTTTCCCTCTCCAGAATTATTCTTTTTTCACAGGAAATAAAAAAGAGAATGAGAAAGATAAAAAATCTTCTCACCTCTGGATAACCTTTGTAGAAGCGATGAGGTCTCCGAACCTCTGTCTTTCCGGTTCCTTCCAGATCAGATATATCTCAAAAATGATGAACGAAAAAGCAAAAAAAAGGAATATAATCCCGAGAAAGGGAATGTAGATGGAAATAAAGGTGAGGAGTATAGGAGCATTTCTTATGGCAGAGGCTTTAAAAGAAGGCTCCTTTCCATCAGTCATTATTACCTTCAAACCTGTGACCTTTTTACCAACGGAAAACCCATTTCCTGTATCCGAAAAAAGAATGTATGCTCCTCCGAGAATTATTCCTATGAAACCGAGAATAAAAACACAGAGAAAAAAAATACTTCCATCTATTACCTTTGCAAGAAGCCTTTTGATTATGTAATTACTCAGCATCTTTTTTGTCTTCAAAGATTATGAATGCCATGGATGGTCTTTTCTGGCTTTCTTTTACAGCAAATAGAATCCTATCAAGTTTCCATCCCTTCTCCGTCCATTCATTCAAAACCTTTTCAATTTCTTCCGCTGTAACGGTTGAAATCTCAATCACCTTGTAAGCCATTATTATAAAGATATCAGAAATTTCATATTTCTTCAACGGAATGTTGTTAACTTGATTTTTTGGTTTATTTTTCTGGACGCCTTCCCCTCCCTTCTTGAAAAACCTGTCTTTTACAGATTTACAA
>JBBIVP010000144.1:0-5656 GCA_037439705.1 bacterium | reverse complement strand
TGTGTTGGTTTAAAAGAGGAAGATGTTGCAATGATGATTGATGAAAGGTATCTGAAACTCGTTTCTCTAAAACCGAAGGTGAGCAAAGAGGTTATAAAGGAACTTTACTTATCTCATCCAGTATACCTTCACACATCCCTTTATGAGGGATTTGGTCTCTCCATCGCAGAAGCAGGTTTGTGCGGATGTGCTTTAATTTCTACGGATGTGGGGATTGCAGAGGACTTAAAGGATGGAGTTCATTGTTTGAAGATAGAAAAGCGCAACCCACAATCTCTCTACGAGAAACTTTCTATTTTTCTGAAAAATGAAGAATTGTTGAAATCCATTTCGCACAACGCAAAGGATTTCTTTCAGGACTTCACTTGGAAAAATTGCGCTGAAAAGACGCTCAAGGTTTATGAGAAAGTTATGGGTTAATCAGGTGCAAAATACGCCAGAGATATCCCTTTAATCCATGCCATTTTCCCTTTTGAGATGTGGTAAATAGAGCAAATGTCTTTTTCCCCTTAATTGGGGCATCAATCATAAAAGTGAGTAATCCATACGATGCTCTCTGTCCTATCAGGAAGGAGTAGAGTAAAAAGAAGAGTTTCTTGTGCAAGGGTAAATGCTTCAGCATCACATATGTGTAATTTCGCGAGTATTCGTAAGTGCTTAAGAGAACCTCTTCTCGAGTGGAGGATTTCCTTTCTTCAACATAATGAAAAACTTTTATATTAGGGTCGTAGATTATCTTTTTCCCCTTTTTCTTCACATACATACAGATGTCAACTTCATTCATCGGGCTGGTTCTGTTGTCAAGAAAGGTGTCAAAGGAAAAGCGGTCAATGTATTTTTTCTTATAAGCCATATTGACACCTTTAATAACCTCAACCTCTCTTGAAGCAGGATTGATGGGGTCTAAGTGATGATTTCCTATTATTCGCCCAAACCATGTGATTTTTCCCACAACCCCTGCCTTTTTCTCAAACTTTCTCTTTGCTATAAAGTCCCTTCCTCCAACTGCTCCTACCTCGTCTTTTTCCATGTGCTCTATTATCTTTTCAATCCATCTCTCTTCGGGTTCTGCGTCATCGTCGGTAAAGGCTATAACATCTCCTGTTGCATTTTTTATCCCTTCGTTCATCGCAATTACCTGCCCCCCTTCCTTTATCAAGGCAACCCTCAAGATTTTTATGCTCTCATTTTTTAAAAAATCTATCGTTTCTTTATCATCTTCCCTTACCACAACGATAATCTCTTTCGGTTTGAGCGTCTGATTTTCAAGTGCCATTAATGTTTTTCTTAATGAGTAAGGTCTTCTGTATGTGGGGACAATAACCGAAACCTCCATGTAATTGATTATATGGTTCTTAAAATGTAAATACAAACCTTTGCTATAGGGAGAGGTTGCATTATTTAGAGGGAGTTAACTCCCTTCTTAGTAGTTCTGTCATTTCTTCTGGTTCTTTTTTGTTTAAAAAAATCTCCATCCAAATTCCAAGTGTAAGAATGATAAAAAGTTTTTTTGAGTAGTCTCTTCCTGCCCCTTCTTTTAGCAGGTGAGATATATAGTTAACATCTAATATCTCATGTAGCAAGCATCCTTTTTTACGCAGCATAAATTCTATTATCTTTAACCAGGATGAGGTCATCCATTCATGAAGTGGAATGAAAAATGGTTTCTTTGGTCTTTTCAATACCTCCTCGGGCAACAAACCTTCAAATGCTTTTTTAAAGATAAACTTCGTCTTCCATCTCACCTTAAGGTGGGGGGGAATTTTTAGAGAAAATTCAACAAGATGATGGTCAAGAAAGGGGGTTCTTATTTCAACAGAGTTAGCCATAGACATCTTATCCGCCTTCATCAGGATATCCTCCACAAGCCATGTTTTTATATCCATATAGAAGATATTGTTAAGGATATGTGTTGGGGTCTTTCTTAATAGGAGGGGAGAAAGTTTTTCCCAGGAATTGCCAGATTTTATTTTAAGCATTTTAATTTTTTCCTTTTCTTCAAAATATGAAAGCCAGAGGTATAGGTCATCATCAGCATCTACAGAAAGTTTCATCAAAATACGGGTTAGACGCTCAGGAAGAAATGGCGCTTTTGAAAAGGTCCTTAAAAGGCTTTTCCTTAAAGGTCCTCCAAAGAAGTCAATGAGATTGAATATTCTGTGCAGGATATATCTTGGATATCCGCCAAATATTTCATCGCCCCCTTCTCCGCTTAAAAGCACCTTGATGCCTTTTTCTCTTGCAAATTTTGAAATGAAATAGACAGGAAGACAGGCTTCGTCTGCAATAGGGTCATCCATATGCCAGACAAGTTTTGGAAAAAACATTAATATCTTCCTTCCTCAATGTAAGTTCTATGTGATTCGCCCCTATCTTTAAGGCTGTTTTTAAACCCTCCTTTCTCTCATCGTAATCAGGATAATCTGGATACCCTATGGTAATCGTGGTTAAAGGTGCAATTTCCCTTCTTGCAAGAACTGCAATAGCTGTAGAATCTACACCCCCTGAGAGGGTAATGGCAAGATGGACATCGCTCAACAAACGATACCTTACCGATTCTTCCATCAATTCTCTTACCGATTCTATATTTTTTCTCTGGTCAGATATCTCATCCTCAAAAATTATGTCCCAGTATTTATGTATCCTGTAGGTTCCATTTTCATATAGCAGGATGTGCCCTGGTAGTAATCTCTTTATCCCATTTATCAGTGATTCTTCCCCAGGGATATATTGAAGGGTTAAGTAAAGGGAAAGAGCATCAGGGTTAATAGATGGAGAAACTATTTGAGTTTTGAGAAAAGTTTTCATCTCAGATGAAAAATATGTTCTTCCATTTTTATAAATATAATAGAGAGGCGTTTTTCCCAATCTATCCCTTATCAGAATACCTCTTTTTCTTTCTGTGTCCCAGAGCGCTATAGCAAACATTCCCCGTAGATGTTTCACAAAATCAATCCCGTATTCCTCATATAAATGTGGAATTACCTCCGCATCACTTTTTGAACGAAATCTATGCCCTTTTTCACCAAGATTTTTCCTTATTTCTAAGAAGTTATAGATTTCGCCGTTCATCACCACCCAGAAAGTCCCCCTTTCATCGGAAAATGGTTGATTTCCTGTTTCCAGATCAATTATGGATAACCTTTTTATGCCTATGGAGCATTCTTCATCTTCATAGTATCCATCTTCATCTGGTCCCCTGTGAGCAATAATATCGGACATTTTCAGAACCAGATTTTTGTCCCTTTCACCAAATACTCCGCATATTCCACACATTTTAGATTTATATCATCATATTGTCACCTTTTCAATTTAATTATGGAAAAGGTTAAGCTTTACCCGTTTAAGGAAGTATGAAAAAAATATATATTGGACATGAGGAAGTGATTTAGTGGAAGGGGGTAAAACCCTTGATGCATTAGAAGTTGTAGGGTATTATGGTAAATATGAAGTTCTCAGGAAGTTCTAAACACCTGATAATAAGTATCGCATTTCTCTTTCTGTTTATGCTCATCTATCTTATTACATATCCACAGATGTATTCTTTCCTTGACGAAGGGGGGTATATGGGTATGGCATATACACTTAAAAATGGAACAATATACCCTGATATTGCAGGGCTTAAATTTGTTCAGACATTGTGGAATGGAAGGCACACTGTTTTCAAACATCCTTTTGGATGGCCCATCTTTCTTGTCCCATTTACTCTTGGGAAAGGAGACTGGATATTTCTCGGCACCCTTTTTTATTTCCTTACAGGATACATTTTCTTTTTGAAGATTCTGAAGCAATTTGGCTTTCCACTTTATTATGGCGTTCTTTATCTCTTTTATCCTTCCTTTGTTCTTTATTCAAGGACAATTATGTCTGACCTTCCATCAGGAATCGCTCTTCTCATATCATTTTATTTTCTCCTGAGCGAGAGGAAGGGAAATTACATTTTTGCTGGGCTATTTTCAGGGATTTCAGTTTCTATGAGATATCCCAACATTTTTGTTTTTCTCATATTTGCTTTTTCCTTGATTTTGAGAAGAAGGAAGAAGGAGTTTTTGTTATTCATTTCTGGCTTTTTTCCGTTTGGAATACTCACTATTCTCTACAACTACTTCTCCTACGGGCAGATTAGTGGGGACTTATCCCACACTGGGTATTTTACCACAAAATATTTTCTGAAGTATTTTTCCCTTTATAGTCTTTCACTCATTACAATATATCCTCTTTTACCACTTATTCCTTTGTTTAATAAAAAACCATTCCGCATAGAGGTTTTTATTTCTACCTCTATATTCATTCTTTTTTACAGTTTCTGGTATTTTTATCAGGAGAGACCTTCTTTTATTGAGACACTCATAATGGGTCCAAGATTTATATTACCTCCAATACTTCTTCTTATCCCTTATTATCCCGCCTTTTTGGAATGTGTAAAAGATAAAACGAATTATTCTAAAATTTTTATAAACCTTTTTCTGCCAGTTATTTTTATCATTGGTTCGTCCGTTATTAGTTTTAAACATTATCACTTTACTCACAAACAAAAACTTATGAGGGACTTTATAATAGAAAAGGTTCCTGAAGAAAGCAGGGTGGTAATTCTTGGAAAAATAAGTGAACTCATCCAGAGCTTCTGGGTAGATGCGGAGATTTATTTTGACTTCCCACCTTTCTGCGAACATTCCCCCTGTTATGTTGTGACAGATAATCCCTATCTTTTAAAGGGAAATGGGTACATAATAAAAATTGTAGATAAAATGGATTTTGTTTTTATTATGATAAGAGAGCCACTGAAAGGGGAAAAAGAGTGAAGGTTCTTGTAGTAGATCATTCCTGTGTGGTGGTTGAAAATCAAAAGGTATGGTCAAAACTGGGTGGGAAAGGAATGGAGGTTCACCTCATTTTTCCATCTTCGTGGAAAGAAATGCACACCGGTAAGAAAAAGGAAAATGTCCTTGAAGGGGCTAAATTTGCTTCTCATCCATTAAAAGCAATTGTTCCACCCTTCAAGGACATTCATACTCATTTCTACATAAAAGCAAAAAAGGTGGTGAATGAGATTAAACCCCAGTTGATTTTTATAGATGAAGAGCCCTATTCCATATCTGCATTTCAATTCTCTTTTCTTTCAAACAGGTTCAATATCCCGTTTATATTCTATACCAAACAAAACATTTTCAAAAAATATCCTCCTCCCTTCTCCTTTATTGAAAAATTTGTTTTCAGAAAATCAAAAGGAGCAATTGCTTTAACTGATGAGGTAAAAGATGTGCTGATAAAAAAGGGATTTGAAAAGAAAATTTTTATAATACCACACGGAGTTGATGAGGAGGAGTTCAAAATCGCAAAAAGAAATGGAAAAGAAGTTGTAATAGGGTATGTGGGCAGGATATGGAAAGATAAAGGGATTTTTGATTTCATAAATGCGGTTGTTAGTTTGAAAGACGATTTTCCGGAAATAAAAGTGATTATCGCAGGAAGGGGACCTGACGAAAGAAAAATGAAGGAATTGATAAGTGATAGAAATTTTATTAATTACATTGGTGGAATCCCACATGAAGAAATCCACAGGGTATACTCACAAATGGATATTCTCGTCCTTCCTTCACGAACCACGAAAAACTGGAAGGAACAGTTAGGAAGGGTGCTCATTGAAGGGGGAATG
>JBBIVP010000143.1:0-5678 GCA_037439705.1 bacterium | reverse complement strand
CTATATTATATTATTGTAAGAAATTTTGTCAAGTAAATGTTGTGTTTTTTTACAGTTACCCCCTGAAGCCTTTCTTAAAATTGCCCGAGGCAAGGCGTTTATTGCTTCTAATTGCTTTTCAGTTTCAGTGCGGAGTTTTTCTGCATAAGACATTTTTTCTTTGAGGTAAGAAGCTATGCGGCGCTGGGTTTCAAGGGGTGGCACTGGAACACTGAGATTTTTTAGTAATTTATAGTGCCTACTGTAACCAAAATTTTTAACATTACTGCTCAACAAAGAAAAGTAAAAATATAAAGGAAAAAAATTGTGTTGTAGAAGCACAGACAGAACTCACCACCATGGAAAAGGTAAGACCTGACTTTAAACATGCAAATTTACTAAAATTTGAGACCTTTTCTCAGAGTAAAAAATCCAGTCCTTTTTCTTTTTGAGCCAATAAAGAAAAGAAAAGAAAATCCGAGGTAGATAAAGGAGAAAATAAGGCGGGTATGGGGATTGGGAAGGAGAAGTTGAACGAAAAATAATAGAAATAGAAGAACTGCCTCTTTCAGGTCAAGGTCAAGTTCGGACAGAATAACGAGTGCGAAAAGAGACTGGGCGGATGTTAACAAAATCTCCTCATTCTGCCTCATATCCAATTCAAGGGGATGAAGGGTCAGTCCGGAAATTCCGTAAACAACAGGGATGCATCCAATCAGAAGGGTCCACTGATTTATCTTTGATGAAACGAGCATCCCCAAACCGTTTTCCGCTTTTCTTTTAAGAACAAAGAAAATTGCAACAATAAGTTCTGGAGATTCCGAAGCAAGAGGAGCAAGCCACTGAACAAGAAGAAACTTTTCTATTTTGAAAGATTCTCCCACCTTTAACAATCCTTCCGCAAAGTGCTCTGCGGATATAAAAACTATAAAACCTCCGTAGAGGAATCCAATTGTTATTAAAATTACCCTTTTGACTTTGGAAATGGACTCCATGAACTGGAAAATAAATGTTTCAACTTCAATCTCCTCAACCTTTCCCCTTGCAGTTTTATAAACATAAAATCCAAACAAACCTATAAGAAAAATGGCGTCCACAAAAGAAAGATGCCCTCTTATGGGGATTGAAAAGGAATATAGGGTTGCAACTGCAAGGATTGCTATTTCCCATCGGAAGCCCTCTTGAAGTACCACCTCCTTCTTCTTGGTTTTTAAAAAATTAAGAAAAACAATAATGGACCATCCAAATCCTATGAGAAGCCTGTTTGCTCCGGTCATGTTAGCAGCTGCATAAGAAGCGTAATGTGGATGTTTGGGAGCCATCCATGCAAAATAAAGGTCCACCACATACTCGGGAAGAACTGCAATAAAGGCTATGATAGCAAGGGCAAATCCTTTTGAGATATCAAGCTGGGCTATCTCGGAGAATTCAGAAAGAATGTATCCCGCTCCAACTATTGCCAGCCCTGAAAAAAGTGCCTGATTCAAAGGAGATGGATGAATCCCCATTAACCATAATGTCAACCAGGGAATGGTTAAAAAGAAAAAGACGAAAAGCATAATCTCTTTTATTCAATTTAAAAAACAAATTCAAGAATTTCTGGAAAAATTGAAATATAACATGGACAAGGTCTTGACTTTAATTTTTTTTTTAATAAAATGGGGTTTGCCACGGAATTTAGGGAAGTCCGTGAGAATCGGACACCGTGCCGCGGCCGTGATTGGGGCTAAGGGCAGTCCTCATCCTGCCTGAGAGCAGGAGGCCACTGGAGAAAACTCTGGGAAGGCCGGACGAGCCCGTCCCATAAGTCGGAAGACCTGTTCCGTGGTATTACCTGCTCGGCTCTCCGAGCAGAGATAGGCAGGTGCATGTTTTTTATTTTTCTAATTTTTATTTCAAAGGAAATCCCGGTCATAGAGGTTGAGGGAGAGATAAAAAAAGAAAGTGTCATTCAGGTTATTGTTCCATCACCTAATGAAAATTCATTGTCCGATGCTCTTTCTAAGGAATCCGGAATAACTGTAAGGAGAGCCGGAACAGAAGGTTCATTCAGCCTCATAAGCATAAGGGGAACAAATCCGTCTCACACAGAATTTTTCCTTGAAGGAGTTCCAATATCCTTTACTCCCTATTCAAGCGTAAACATGGAGGACCTGCCACTTCAGGGAATAGGAAGAATTGAAATTGCCAAGGATTTTGTTCCTTCAGAGTTTTCAACTGCATCCATAGGAGGAGTAATAAACATAATTATTCCTGATAAAGGAAGGGAGTTCTTTCATTATCTGAGCGGAAAATTTTCTTCATTCAAAACATTGAGTTTCACCGGATATTCAATAAGAAACCTTCTATCACACTCATATTTTTTTTATCTCAACCTTTTTCATACAGACGGAGATTTTAGATACAGAAATTCAAACGGAACTCCCTTCAATCCTTATGATGACTACATCTCAAAAAGAAAAAACAATGCAACAAACAGGGTTGATTTTCTGGGAAGATACACATATCGTCCTTCAAGTTCAATCTCACTTTCCATTACAGCAAACCTTTTCTCAAAGGAACAGGGTATAGCAGGGACTGATGTGCTTCAATCTGAAAAAACAGATTTGAAAACAGAAAGGGGATTTATTGCTGGAGAGTTCAAACTGGAAAATGAAAAGTTTTTCCTTTCCTTACAGCCCTTTACAGGAATTCAGAATGAAACCTTTTCTGACCCTGATGGCGAAATTGGAATTTTTAAAGAAGAAGTGAAACAGGAATTTTTATCGGGGGGGATGAGGGTTAATTTCTCTAAAAAGAACTTTAAAAGAATTCAGCCTTCCTTTTCCCTTCTTTATTCAGGAATGAGATGGAAGTCAATTTTCATAAAACCATCCTCTTTTTCTTTCCATGCTATAAGAAATGAAGTCAGATTGTCTTCGGATGCGGAATTCAGTTTTTCAAAAAAATTCTCTGTTATTCCACAGGCAGTTTTTTATTTTTCAAAAACAGATGGAGAAACTGGAATTCTTTATTATTTTGAAAAAAAGAATACCTCCTCTTCATATTTCGCCTTTATGCCATCAATATCAGGAATTTTTAAATTTTCTTCCCATAAAATAATTATGAGTTTTGGAAGGTATGTAAGGATTCCATCTTTCTTTGAACTTTTCGGAGACAGAGGAGTATGGATGGGAAATCCCGACCTTAAACCGGAGGAAGGGATAAAGACATCTGTTGAATGGAACGGAGAGTTTAAAGGTTTCAAATCGTCTCTTGGATTTTTTCAAAGAGATATTGTCAATCTTATATCCTACACACAGAACTCCCAGTGGACATTCATTCCCGAAAATATCTCAAGGGCATTCATCCTCGGTTTTGAGGGAAGTTTTGAATTAGAACTTTCACCCTTTAAAACGGGCGCAAATTACACATATCTCTTCACGGAGGACAGGGGAAAAATTGATTATTTGAGAGGTAAAAGATTACCCTTACAGCCATCCCACGAACTTCACTATTTCTTAAATTTTGACCTTCTGAAAAATTTCTCCATAAGATACGAGTTTGACCTTCAGGGAGATACCTTTCTTGACAGGGCAAATATGAGAAAAAGAAATTTGAAAACAGAGCATTCAATTTATCTAACAAAAGAAATTAAAAAGGGGGTGAGAATTCATGGATATGTAGAAAACATACTTGATGAAAAATGGGTTGACATCTACTCCATTCCTCTCCCTGGAAGGAGGTTCGGGGTTAAAGTGGAGGGAATAATAATGTAAGGAGGTGATAGGATGAAAAAGACAATAGTTATTTTTGCGGTTCTATTCTTTATAGGGTGTGCTGAGGAGAAGAAGGTGGAGGAGATAGTTCCTGATGTTTTTGTCGTAACTACGGATTATCAAACTGGTTCCTACAGCCTTCTTGAAATAGAAGACGGAAATGTCTGGATTTTAAACAGCCCCGTTCCAGTTCATCCTGATGCTGTTGTAAGGTTCTACAACGGATACGCTTATATCGTCCAGAGATATGGTTCGGACAGCATAATGGTTATTGATGTAAAAAACAGAAACTTTTCTTCTCCGGTAACAGAGTTTTCCGTTGGAGCAGGAACAAATCCTCAGGACATAGCGTTTTCAGGAAATAAGGCTTATGTTTCAAGGCTTCAGGCAAAAAGCCTTCTTGTTATTGAGCCTCTCACAGGAAAAAAGATAAGGGAGATTGACCTGAAAAAATATTCAGATGAGGATGGATTCCCTGAAATGGCTGGAATGGCGGTTTTTAAAAACCACCTCTTTGTTGCACTTCAGTTGCTAAACCAGAATGAGATGTTTTGGCCTCCCTCAGGAAATGGGAAAATTTTAGAGATTGATACAGAAAATGACGAGGTTATAAAGGTTCACAATCTGAATGGAAAAAATCCATGGGCTATTTCGGATTCCCTTTATGTAAATGATGGATTCATATACCTCATTGAACACGGTTCATCCTTTGATATTTCTGATGGAATTGTTGAAAAATTTGACCCATCAACGGGAAGTTCTGAAACAATAATTACAGAAAAGGAACTCGGAGGGGATATATCCGACATCGCTATCCTTTCTGATAATAAGGGATATGCTGTTATTTCAGAATACAAAGGTAGTGGAGTTCAATCCAGAAGAAGAAAAGAAAAGAAAAGATGTTTTCTCTCCTGGCGGTTATTCTGTGGCAGACATTGAATTATACCAAAATCTTCTTCTTATAGCTTTTAGACCACCAACAGGAAAATCTGGCATAATTATTGTAAATTCGGAAACTGGAGAGGTTCTTGGAGAACAACCATTTGAAACATCCCTTCCTCCTTTTGACATAGAGGTGATTAAATAAGGGTTTTAAGGGAGAGGAATGGAGTTTAAAAAATACTTGAAATTTAAAAATTTGAGTGTAATAATTCCCCCTATGAAAAAAAAAGATTATCCATAAAATTAAATCAGAAAAAAATGAAGAAAGGAGGTGATAAAAGATGAAGAGAGTTGCTATAATTGGTGTTGTAATGGGAGTGGCTTTTCTTTTTGCGGGCTGCAAGAAGAAGGTGAACAATCCTCCTTCAGAACTCTCAATCACTGCTTCCTCTACCTCTGTTGAACCGGGTGCGGTTGTGAATCTCAAAGCATCCGCCACTGACCTTGACGGAGACTCCATCACCTACTCATGGAGTATGACCGCTCCATCTGCTCCTGTTCCCCTTACAGGACCATCCTTCAGCGCAACTACCGGTGAATCCGTTGACTGGACAGCCCCGCAGGGTATCACAGAATCTGCAGAATACACAATAGTGGTAGAGGCGAGCGATGTAAAGGGAGGAGTTTCAGCGACAAGCACAAAGATAAAAGTTACCCCCCCTGCTCCACAAGAACCTCCGGCTGAATAACATAATACTTAAGGAGGGAAGGTTTTTTAAATTTTTTCTAAAACTATTTTTAAGCCTAAAGGAGTTCCAATATCAACAAATTTCCCATCATGAATAGAGGCTGAGATTTTGGTTCTTTTTCTTAAAACAGGAATAAAGAAATCCCTCACGAGGCATCCCTTACCCTCTGGAATTTCTTCAAGAATTTTTCTTTCAACAAAAGATATTCCGCAGAAGGTGTATGCCTCTTTTCCTTCCTCCGGAAAAAACTCATCAACCTCACCTTCTTTCAGAGAAACATCACTTGAAACTCCTTTGCACACCACAATTT
>JBBIVP010000142.1:0-5721 GCA_037439705.1 bacterium | reverse complement strand
CCCCAAATTAAAATCTTCTTCCCTCTTAAACAAAATATAAATTCTCATACAAATGGATACTATCTCTTAACCAATGACCCTTGTAGAACACCAGGTCTATGATTACCAGAAGAACGGAAAATTTAAGTTATAAAATACATCCCCTTCGTCAAAAACTCTTTCTGCTAAGGGCAGTGTGCGCTCAAATGACAGTTATAGCAGGATGCCCTGTAGATTTCTGTTTTTTCTGTATAATGGCAATATCCACAGGATAAGTCACCGGAAAGGGCTGTGTGAGAGGAATGAAGATCATTCTCGACTCCGAGGGTAAATTTATGACATTCAAGACAATCCGGAATTGCACCATGTCTGAATTCTTTTACCGAATGGCATCCTCCACATCCTGGTGAAATGTGGCCAACTTTTATATCACTTCTGCTTTCGGAAAAGCCTTCTTTGAAGATGATATAATGAGAGTTACTCTGATTGCATGTATTGAGTAATATTTCGGGCTTGAGTTGAGGAGGTAAATAGTTATGACAACCGGGGGCACAGGATGAGGAGTAAAACTTCTGAAGTGCCATTTCAGGATAATGAAACCCGCCGTGTGCTGTTCCTTCAGCGTTAACCATGTGGCAGGGATAGCAATCTTTCATGTCTTCATCCGAATGATACCCCCTTTTTACCCAGCCGATGGAGAAAGAGATGGGTTCCAGAGGGTCGTAAGATGGTATTTGTATGACTCCAGAACCATTCTGGAGCATGTGCTCAAGGGGAGTGGATGAAGATGTAGAAATTCTTTTAGTTAATTCATCCTTTGAATGACACAGAAAACAGGGTTGATTTAATTTTTTTTCTTCCCCGCAGGATATGAAAAGAAAAATGATGATGACAAGTTTTCTTTTCAAGGCATATTTCCGTCTTTTGTCTTTTCCCTTGATACAGGTTTTCTGAACGAGAATTGCGGGTCGTTAAAATAACCCGAATTTGACCCTGGGTAGCCCATGTATTCCAGGCCCTCTGTGGAAAATCCTCCGGCGTAGAAAGCACTTTTTACAAGTTTTATAACAAGTATTAACAGAGGAAATTCTTCAAGCACTTCTTTAATCACTTTTTCTCGTTTCTCAAGCGAAAGGTTCCAGAAGGAGGTTCTGTAAATTCTTGTTGCCTTTCTGTCAATCATTTCAGCAATGAGAGGAGCAATTTTTTTGAACATGAAGGAATCATCGTATAAGAGATTAAGGGAACATACATCCACCGCCCCTGGTGAACCTTCCGGGTCAGAATTCCTTCCCGGAATGACTGCATCGCAGAAAGCGTGAAGGATTTTCTGATGCCCTTTCTCAGGATTTAGACAATGAAGTGTAAACTCAAATGCTTTTTCATCTCCACACCTTCCAGAAATCAGTGCAGAAAGAGCAGAAAGCGACAGCGTCCTTAAAAGGTCTCTCCTCGTAAGTTTTTTCAATAGTTCCTCACTATGTAATCTGCTATCCTTTCAGCATTCCCGGCAATGGTCAGAGCAGGATTTACTCCTGTTCCAGCGGGTATTGAACTTCCATCGGTAACAAATATCCCTGGATACCCCCTCAGCTGTCCGTATGCATCGCACGGAGCTCTCGCAGGGTCGTCGCCCATCCTTACAGAGGAAAGTGGATGAGCATCTCCATGTTCAAATCCCTTATATGAACTGAACATCAATCTGCATCCGTTTTTTTCAGCAATCTCTCTTGCGATAGCAATGACACGCTCTATATATCTGTTGAGTTTTTCGGTAAGCGGAAAGCTCACAATCGGCTTTTTGTCTATACCGAGGAGTATTTCACCATCTCCATCAACAAGACCTATTGCAATACAGCCGATGTAACGATTTTTGTATATTCTCTTAATGTAATGTTTGTATTTAAGTCCGAAAGGAACAAAATCAGGTTCATCTACAGGGTAAACCTCAACTCCTGCAAATACGGCTGGTGGATGGCAGCCTGTATGAATTGTAATTCGGTGTTCCTCCCAGTAATCGTATGTTATCATGACAGCATTCGTCCTTCCTTTGTACACTGAAAAGTCTGCGAAATTTTCAGGAAGTTCTATGAAAAATACTACATCACCGTTGTTGTTAAAATTTTTGCCCACCTGGTCTGATAAATTTTTTAGATAATCCCTTGAACGAAAAAGAATGGCGGGAGTTTCTATAGCATTTGCTGCAACCACAACGATATCCGATTCTATCTCTCTGATTTCATTTTGAGGAGAACGATATTCAACAATATATTTACCAAGAGAATGCTTTATTAAAAGGGCTTCACAACCTGTTTTGAATTCAGTTCCTAATGCCTCCGCTGATGGAATGTAATTATAAAGGAGGTGTTTTTTTGCACCGAAGATACAGCCCGCCTCACAGAATCCACACTGTCTGCAGTTTTGATATGGAAACCTGCCCCTGTCACAGGTTCTACCGATATTATCAAGAAGCATCGCAAAAACTGCACCCGAGCGGGGAACTTCTTCCCATGTTGCCTGTCTCACTCCCATCATTCTTTCAACCCTTTCAAAATAAGGGTCCATCGTTTTTCTCGTTATTCCATCCGGCCATACCTTATATCCTGAGCTGTCTTTATAATCAAAAACCTCAGAAGGGGGACGAAGCATTGCTCCCGAGTATATCACCGAACCTCCTCCCAGCATTCTTGCGGTTCTGAAAAATGTATTTAAATCCAGAGTGTAATAAATTTGATATAGTTTAGAAAGGTAATATGCGTCCCATCTTTGCTCAAAGTCCTTCTCCGTGAACTTATTCCCTCTTTCAAGAACAATAACTTTTTTTCCCGCCTCAGCAAGACGAAGAGCATGTATACTTCCACCAAATCCAGAACCAATTACTAAAACATCAGACCTTTCTCTCATTTATGTTATGGAATTTTAAACTTGTTTACATAAAAAAGCAATAAAAATTTTGGAGAAGCACAAACCTCGTCAACTCCTTGACCATAAAAAGAAAAAATTGAATAATAATTCATTATGATAGAGGCAATAAGAAGGGCAAGGAAGATAAATGTCCTCATACTTGATGTGGACGGTGTGCTTACGGATGGAAGGCTTCATGTGGGAGAAAATGATGACATGAGGGATTTTGACATAAAGGATGGACACGGAATAGTAATTTTTCTGAGAAAGGGTTTTGAGGTGGTGTTCGTCACAGGAAGGGATTCAAAATCTCTTGAAAGAAGGGCGAAGGAACTGGGAATAAAGAGGGTTTATACAGGAATAAAGAAGAAGGGAGAATTCTACGATAAACTGAAAGAAGAAATGGGATTTTCCGACGAAGAAGTAGCATTTGTTGGAGATGATGTGGTGGACCTCTCAATAATGAAAAAAGTAGGATTTCCGGTAGCGGTCGGGGATGCTGTGAGGGAGGTAAAAAGAGAAGCACTTTATATCACGAAAAACCCAGGAGGAAGGGGAGCGGTGAGAGAGGTAATAGAACTCATCCTTAAAGCGAAAGGTATGTGGGACTATTAAATTTTTAAGGAGGTAGAGATGGAGAAAAGATATCTGAAAGGATGTGAATTCCTCGTTGAGGAACCAATAAATACAACCGCAGTTTATCCTGAAGGATTCACCGAGGAACACAGAATGCTTGCGAAAACAGCGGAGGATTTTGCGGAAAAGGAAATACTGCCGAATGCTCCAAAAATGGAAGAACATGGATATGAAGTTACCAAACAACTCCTCAAAAGGGCTGGAGAACTCGGTTTCACTGCGGTGGATGTTCCTGAAAAATACGGAGGACTCGGACTTGACAAAATCTCTTCAATGATTGTGACCGAAAAACTGGAAGTGAACGGGTCTTTTGGAGCCACATTCGGTGCCCATACTGGAATAGGAACTCTTCCCATAGTTTATTTCGGGACTCATGAACAGAAATCAAAATACCTTCCGGACCTTGCTACTGTAAAAAAAATAAGTGCTTACGCCCTTACCGAGCCTTCAGCGGGTTCAGATGCTCTTTCTATCAAAACAAGGGCGGACCTCTCTTCTGACGGAAAATATTACATATTGAACGGAACGAAACAATTCATAACCAACAGTGGATTTGCGGATATGTGGATTGTATTCGCCAAGATAGGGGGAGACAAATTTACAGGCTTCATTGTTGAAAAAACGGAAGGAATAATTCTTGGGCCGGAAGAGAAAAAAATGGGCTTGAAGGGTTCATCAACAAGGGCTGTCACTTTTGAAGATGTAAAGGTCTCGGTTGAAAACCTTCTTGGCGAAATTGGAAAGGGGCATAAAATTGCCTTCAACATTCTTAACATAGGAAGGCTCAAACTCGCTGCAGCAGCACTCGGTGGAGCCAAAAGGATGCTGAAGGAAGCGGTCAAATATACAAAGGAAAGGAAACAGTTTAACAGACCAATTGCGGATTTTGGAATGATAAGAAAGAAATTCGCTGATATGTGTGCGAGAATCTACGGGCTTGAATCCATCGTTTACAGAATTGCAAGTTCAATTGATGACCTCCTCAAAGGATACGATAAATCCTCTCCCGATTATGAAATGCACATAAGAAATGCTATAGAGGAACACTGCGTAGAAGATTCAATAGCGAAGGTTTTTGGGTCAGAAACAGTAGGAATGGTCATAGATGAAACCCTCCAGTGTCACGGAGGCTATGGTTATATTGAGGAATACCCACCTGAAAGGGCATACAGGGATGCGAGGGTGAACAGGATATTTGAAGGGACAAATGAGATTAACAGGCTTGTTATAACGGGAATGCTTCTCAGAAAAGGTATGAAAGGTGATATACCCCTTATGGAAGTTTATGGTAAATGCGAGGGAATCCTTTCAAATATGGAAGGATATGCTGATTTCAGCAGATATGGAGCCCTTTCGGATGTAGCCCATATACTTGATGCAATGAAAAAACTCACAGTTTACACTGTCGGCAGTGTTGGAATGAAATACATGAAAGAACTTGAAGAAGAACAGATGCTTCTTGAACTTTTGAGCAATTCCTTGATCTCGTGTTATGTTCTTGATTCAGCAATTGCAAGAGCACTCCAGAATCCAGAAAAGTTAAATGAATTCATTCATCCAATTAGAATTCTGGCGTGGGATTCAGCGGTTTCCCTTTGCGCAAATGTTCTCCAGATTACCCCCTACACAGGTATAGAAAATCTAAAAGATTTCTCCTCTTGTCTCCTTAAAATGGTTGAAAAAGCAAAACTCAATCCAGTGGAAGAGAAAAAGGCTCTTTCAATGCTCGTTCTTGAAAGAGAAGGATACCCCTTTTAGCAAAACTTTAAGATGTAAATTTTTATTGATTTTTAGAAAAAAAAAGTTAAAAATCTACTTAATTATTATACACTAAAAGGAGGATGAGATGGCGCGCATAAAAATTGCAATTGTTGGTGTTGGAAATTGTGCATCTGCCCTCCTTCAGGGCATAGAATACTACAGGTATTATAAAGAGAAGGGAATTGGGCTTATGCATTATGAATTGGGAGGTTATTACCCAGATAATATAGAGGTTGTTGCTGCTTTTGATATAGATGCGAGAAAAGTGGGAAAACCACTTGAAAAGGCAGTCTTCTCACCTCCAAACTGCACAAAAATTTTCTGGAAAAAACTCCCAAAATACGGCGTTAAGGTTATGATGGGCGAGATAGGAGATGGAATAAGCGAATATATGAAAAAATATCCAAAGGACAGGGTTTTTATTCCTGCGAAGGAGAAACC
>JBBIVP010000141.1:0-5733 GCA_037439705.1 bacterium | reverse complement strand
CAATCTCCTTTCCTTACGGGAAATTTATCAAGAATTCCTTTTACATGTGAATATCCGCTGATTCCTGCTGAAATAACAGAAAGAACCTGCAGTTTTGCTTTCTTTACAACCCTCTCCGGAATTTCTTCAGACCTCAAACCCTCAATCCATTTCGCTCCCTCTGTCATTGTCTCCTCACTTTTTTAATAAAAAACAGAAAATAAACATAAAGAAAAGGCAGAAATCCTCCTGCACCCCCTTCAGAACAGCCGCATCCATCCACACCTATACTCACAATCACCTCTTTTTTTCCTCCATCTGGAGACTCAAGCAGAAGGTAAACCTTGCCCGATATTTCTCCATTATCCTCTATATAATGTTTTTCTGAATAACTCATATCTGTCCATTTTTTCCCACCATAAGAAATCTCAATCCTTGAAAGCCCACTTGTTGCTAAAATTATTCCACTTCCATCCCTTTTTGCGAAAAGAAATTCAGGCGATTTTTTTTCTCTTTCGACCCCTTCCACCATTTCATAGGCAGTGAGTATATCAAACTTTCCACATCCCCACATTTCGTTTATTTCATTTCCAGTAAACTCGTCCCTTTTTGCAGAATCGCAAATAATTCTTTCAATCTCCTCGGGTTTGAGATATGGATTTTTCTGAAGAAGGAGGGCAACACCTGCAGTTAAATGGGGTGCAGAAATGCTCGTCCCATCAATGGCATAATGAAGACCATCCGGTGCAATCATATAGGAAGGTGCTCCGGTCCCTTTGGGCATGGAGGAAATAACCCATTGACCCGGTGCATTTATGAGCGGTTTTATTCCTGCTGAAGGATTGAGGGAAGGTCCAACCCCTGAAAATGAGGATCTGATGCCAACAGTTAAACTTTCTTCATAGACCTTTCCATCATCGTATTCCCACGAAACCCTTGAAACATAGGAACCAACAGAAAGAACATTCTTTGCGGTAGATGGAACCATAACTGTGTGCAAATTGTCAGCCTTCCTGAGCTGAACTTTTTCTACTTTTCCGTTTATTTTCACTTCCCTTAAATCATCAATATTTTCAAATTTTCCCATCAGAGAATTCAACCACCCGTGAATCACGCTTCCATCCCTGTCTTCAGCAGAATGACGCTGAAGGATTACAAATGGTAACAGCCCTGTTGAATTAGAAATTTCCACATACACATACCTTTTTCCAGATAAAGGATAGGATGTAACCGTTGTATCGATGAAGACACTTCCATAATTTTCAAGATTTACTCTCATTTCCCTCCCAGGAGGTATCCATCCGGTGGATGTTATTACCTCTGTGAAATTTTTATCAATTATCCCCACAAGAAATTCAAGCGCATCGTCCTTTTCATACCATACCTCAAGGATTGCGTTTCCTCTGAGTCCCAAAAATGCCGGAACTGTAAGAATTACTCCCGATGTAACTGGCACATCATATCCTATATGTATCTCCTTTCCACCATCATTTCCTGCCGAGGAAACTATAACTCTTCCTGAGCCTGTCATGGAGGTAATTGTTTCTTCAAGAATGGATGTTCCATCGTGAGGTCCAACATGCCCGCCAAGGCTCAGATTTACCACCGCAGGAAGATTGAATTTCTCCGCTATCCCGAATACATATTTTATTCCATCTATAACCCTCACCTCATTGTAATCCGTCTTCACAAACACAAAAACGCAATCTTTTGCAAGACCCCTGTATTTTTCATTTTCGCTAATTATTATCCCTGAAATGTGCGTTCCGTGAGAAGAAGGGTCTGAAACCTCACAGATTTTTCTGTTTATCTCATACGCTGAACACTCGTTTCCGTAATCAAAGCCGGAAGGAGGATTCTTATCAATTGTCTGGTCCCAGAGAAAGGCTATCTTTGTGCTTCCGTCTTCGTTAATAAAATCCTGGTGATAAAGGTCAATTCCAGTATCAATCGCTCCTACAATTACTCCTCTTCCTTCTCCGGATAAAAGGGATGGATACCTGTTCAAAAGATCAGTAAATCCTGAAACCTTTGAACTCACATCCAGTTGAGGAGAGAGAAACCTCGTTAAATGAATGAACTTTATGTGCTCATTTTTTGAAAGGCTTTCTATCTCGTCCGGGGTGGCACGGGCATAAAAAACTGGAAATTTTTGAGAAATTTTTTTTCCTCTGACCAATTGAAGGTTGCTTCCATCTGTAAGGACAAAAATGTCAAACCTCAGGTCAGCCGGAGGAGATAAAGCAGGAATTCTCATGGATTTTAATGCGGGGTCAAGGTTTCCAGACACAAAGGTGAAAAATAAAAAGAGAAAAATTTTCATCACAATTTAATAACAATATAAACCTCCCTCATTTTCCAACTCTCGGCGTTCCTCAAAAATAATGAAAATAATGAAAATCATCCCTTACTCTAAAGAAAAAAATTAAAAGGGGGTAAAGAGAGGCAGAAATTGTAAAAGATCACAGACATTGTTACCAGGGGGAAAGGGATTGGGGATTTGAGTTAAAAGGAATAAAATTGAATGAAAAGGCTCTGACCCAAAACCAATAATTAATCACATAAGGGAGAAAGATGGATTTCCAGCAGTTCCTCCTATTTTCAAATCAATTCTGTTGCCATCCTTGAGAAAGGTTTGAACAGGAAGGTTCATGCCTTCGAGCATCTGTCTCAGACGAAACCCGAGTTTCACAGAAAGATTTCCTCTCAGCCTTGAAAGGGTCAACTTTCTGCTCAGAACCACTTCAAGGTTTACAGTCCCTTCCAGATCAGAACTTTTAAACGAAACATCGGCTAACGAAAGGGTTCCGTTCTTCATGGAAAGTTTGGAAGCAATGTCTCCTATTTTTATATCATTTATTTCTGCTATCCCGAAGGAAAGTTTTTTCAGGACAAAATCCTTTATCTCCAGATTTCCTGTAATGTCAGAGGCGGATATATCTTCCGTGTTTATTCTTCCCTTAATCTCGCCGTTGAGAAAGAGGCTGAAAGAAAATTGATAGAAGGGCATCTCAACCTCACCTTCGTACTTAAAGTTTTTTCCTCTCGTTTTGAAATCAAAAAATTTTTTTGAAAGGGTAAATTTTAGTTCTGCAAATCCCTCTTCTGTACTTATCTTCGCCCTTGCACTTTTCTTTCCAAAAAGGTATTTCAATGGATAAATTCTTATTATTATCTCTTTCGGGGAAATGAATTTTTTATTTTTGTAATATATTGCGGGAGAAATGAGTTTGAGTTTGAAAGGAAAGTAAATCCTCACTTCCTCCGACGATATCTCTATTCCGAAAGGTGAGAGGGCATCGTTTGCGCCTCTTATAATTGGTTCCGGCGGAAAATTTCTGTAAAATGATAAGAGCGTGGAAAAAAGAAAGAGAAAGACGGAAATACCGATCACCCAGTATTTTTTGAACGGAAACTCTACAAAGAAATTCTTCAGGAGCAATAAAATTTCTGTTATCTTTTTCATTTCTTTTGAATTCCAGAAATGTCCGTTTTCAAATCAAGTTTCGTTCTATCTCTGAAGGATGTTTTAATCTGACATCTTTCAATTTTCAAAATATATGGTGAATCATATTCCAGTCCATAAAGAAATCTCACAAGCAAATCTGGAGAAATATCCTTGGCACTTATGGAAACCGAAATACTTCTCACCGAACCCTTTTCTTCAGTTGAAAGTGGAGTTATTGATTCCAGAACTATATCAGAATTCCTTGCTACTTCCTCAATGTAAGAAAAAAGGGAAACATCCGGAGGAAGAAAACCTTCTTCGTAAAAACCTCCGAGTTCTTCGGCTTCTTTTGCAAGAATTTTCATCGTATTCAAATCCTCCATGGAGCGAGCGTATAGACTTTTGTATATTGAGATTTTGCTCCGGAGTATTATGTTTGTTAAGAGAACCACAAGGAAAAACACAGAACCACCAATGAGAAGCAATTTCTTTTTATCCATTTCCATCTACTGCTCCACGCTCATCTCAAACTCATACATTTCTTCCTTCAAACTCTTCTGGGTTTTCGTGAGTCTTACCTCCCTGAATTTCCTCTCCCTGAGTTTTTTCTCAAACGAATCTATAGAGGAAATGCTGAAAGTCTGTCCCTTCAGTATTATCTTTCCTCCCTCAAAAAGCATCTCTGTGATTTTTACATCTCCAGCAGATGAAGCATCTTCTTTTAAAGCTTTTATGAACTCAATAAGCTTTCCTTTTCCAGTTTTTCCACGTGCTCTTAGAAGGGTCAACTTTTCTTTCATCTGGGTCAAGGGGTCAACCACATTCTCAACATCGGGAAAGGATTTTTTAAAAATCGCTGTTATTTCAGAAGAGGTTTTCTGATATTCCTTTTTGTAATGGTAAAAGTGAAGGAATGAGGAAATTGTAAAAATTATAAGAAAAACGACACCTGCAATGCAAGTGGATAAATAGATGGTGTTTATGTTCCTCATCTTCAGCGGTGATTTAAATTCGGGTTTAGAAAATTCGGGATGTTCCAGACCATTTATTACAATTCCAGCAAGCCCTATAGCGGGAAGAATTTTCTTCTGTTCCTCTAAGTTGAGAGGCTGGTTAAACTCTATGTAATCGGGCATGGTATAGGTAAGAAGTTTCAAACCAAATTCCTCCAGGATTTCAGAAACATTGTTGTCTTCTCCATAAACAAAAACTCTATCCGGCAATTCTCCCCATTTTGAGCGATAAATCCTTAAGAATGACCTTATCAGGGATTTTTCGCTTCCACAAAATGTTAAAATTGTGGTTTCCTTTTCTCCTATTATGGAGATGCTGGAAGTTCTGTTGCTGTTTAACCCGACAATCACCAGAGGAAACGGAAAGAAGGTAAAAAGGGTGTAGGATTCAGGAACTATTGACTCAATGTAGATTTTTCGCTGAAGAAAAGGCGTTGTAATTTTTTCAATGAACTCTTTCTTAACAAGAAAGCCTGAAACGAATGTTTTTTCTTTTTTAAACACGGGCACAAATTTTATCTCTGCATCCCCTTCATTAAATGGAAACTGCCTCATCCACTCAAACCTTACCACATCCTCCAGTTTTTTTCCTTTGAGTTGCGGAAGGACAAAATATCTATATGAAAATCCTTCAGGGGGTATGGTTATGCTTAATGAAAAATCATCATTTGGAATCCCACTTGAACTCAAAAAATTGTTTATGGTCTCCGCGCATTTTTCAACCGGATTCTCACCAAAAACTGTTATATCAATTACTTTTAGAACTTTAAGTTTTTGCTCACAGAGAAGGAGATATGAATTGCCGGTTTCCGATAGCTGAAAAAATCCCTTATATTCAGCCATTTCCTGCCCATCGCTGATTTAATTTTTCCATAAACATGATTATATTTTACCACTTTCATAATTTTTGGCAAACATGCACTAATTTTCTTCTTTTCCTTTTATTCTTTTTTCGCTTCTATATTTCTGTATTTGTTATACCTCTTCTTCATTAGTTCTTCCAGAGGAATGTTTTCAAATTCATTTAATACAGAGATGAGCAATTCTTTAACATTGGAGATTGTTTTTTCGGGATACCTGTGGGCTCCACCTGGAGGTTCCTCAATTATTCCGTCTATAAGGCCGAATGAAAGAAGGTTTTCTGCAGTAAGTTTTAAGGCCTTTGCTGCCTCAGGTGCTTTTTCGGAAGTTCTCCACAGAATAGATGAACATCCCTCAGGAGAGATTACAGAGTAGATCGCATATTTCAGCATGTATATCCTGTCAGCAACGCTTATGGCAAGCGCACCTCCA
>JBBIVP010000140.1:0-5737 GCA_037439705.1 bacterium | reverse complement strand
GTTTATTTCAAAAAACCCTCCGTCCGGAATGGAAAAGCCCATAAGTATGTTGAGAAGCGTTGTTTTACCCGCTCCATTTGGTCCCAAAATACCAAAACATTCACCCCTTTTAACAAAAAAAGAAATGTTTTTAAGCGCCTCAATCTCTCCAAATTTCTTTGAGATGCCCTCTATTCTTATTGCTATTTCGCTTTTATCTCCCATCTCACCCTGTTAAAAATCTCTCAAGCACTGCCTTCTGGGTATGAAGTCTGTTTTCAGCCTCCTGAAAAATCACATCTTCAAATTTTCCAAAAACCTCTTCGGAAATCTCTTCGCCTTTATGAGCAGGAAGGCAATGAAGAACAATTGCTGATGGAGAGGCTTTCTCAAGAAGTTGAGAATTCACCTGAAACCTGCGGAATTCCTCCTTATCCTTTTCATTTTTCTCCTGCCCCATGCTCACCCATACATCTATAATAACAACATCCGCACCCGCCACTGCTTCTTCTGGAACAGAGGTCCAATAAATCCTCCCCTTATTTGATTTATCCATCAATTCTCTGAGAGGACGAAACTTTGGAGGAGTGGCAATTCTTAATTCAAATCCCATAATCAATGCGGTCTCAATGTAGGTATTTGCTATGTTATTTCCATCTCCTACAAAAGCGAATTTTAGATTCTCAATATCTCCCTTGAACTCCTTAACTGTCATGAGGTCAGCAAGAATCTGTAAAGGATGAAATAGATCGGTAAGACCATTTATTACTGGAATTGACGAAGCCCTTGCAAATTCCTCTAAAAATCTGTGAGAACCGGTTCTTATCACAACAGCATGTAGATATCTTGAAAAAACCATAGCGGTATCTCTAACATCTTCACCCCTTGAAAGCTGAAGGGAATCTGACTGAAGAAAGAGAGAACTTCCGCCGAGTTCCATTATTCCCACCTCTAAGGAAATCCTCGTTCTTGTGGACGGTTTATCAAAAAGAAGTCCTACCGTCTTTCCAAGAAGGGGTTTAGGATGCTGAGGATTTCCCCGCATTTTTTTGTAGTAAATTCCCCTATCTATAAATTCTTTTATCTCGTCCTTAGTTAAATCGCTTATTCTTAAAAAATGCTTCATAGCTCTTTAAATACTTCCTCAAGAATTTTCAAGCCCTCAAGGATTTCCCTCTTTTTTATTATAAGCGGAGGAGTGAGCCTCAACACTCTTTGCTGAATTACATTTATTATAAGTCCCTTTTTTAACGCCTTTACCACCACTTCATCACCTGGGATCTTCAATTCTATCCCCCACATAAGCCCCATTCCCCTTACGGAATAAACTATTTCAGTATACTTTTTGAGAAATTTTTGAAGTTTTTTACTGAAGACCTCTTCAGCCTTTTTTACATTTTCAAGAACTCCGCTCAATAACTCTTCAACAACAACCTTTCCAGCAGATGTGGCAAGTGGATTTCCTCCAAATGTGGAAGCATGTGTTCCCGGAACAAATACATCCGCAATCTCACTTCTTGCTATCACTGCTCCTATTGGAACTCCTCCTGCCAATCCCTTGGCAAGAGTAAGAATATCCGGCTCAACCCCGAACCTTTTGTATGCAAAGAGCTCACCGAGCCTTCCAATTCCCACTTGAACCTCATCAAAAACAAGAAGTGCTCCTGCCTTCTGACAGAGTTCCTTCAACTTTTTAAGATATCCATCCGGAGGAAAAATTATTCCGCCCTCAGCCTGAACGGGTTCAACAAAAACCCCGGCACATGAAGAATTAATTACTTCTTCTGCCGCATCAACCTCTCCGAAAGGAATATGAACTATTTCAGGTAAAAGCGGGTCAAATCCTTCCTGGTATTTTTTCTGACCTGTAAGGGAAAGGGCTCCAAGGGTTCTGCCGTGAAAGGAGTTTTCCATTGAAACTATTCTTTTCCTGTTCTCCTTTTTTGCCCAGAAAAATCTCCTTACAAGTTTTAAAGCGGTTTCAATGCTTTCCGCACCGCTGTTGCAGAAAAAGACCTTTCCGCCGAAACTGTTTTCAGATAACATCTTTGCAAGTTCTGCCTGTTCCTTTATGTAATAAAGGTTTGAGACGTGGATGAGGTTCTTAGCCTGATTGGAAATCACCTTTACAAGTGCTGGATGGCTGTGCCCGAGAGAATTTACCGCTATCCCAGCAACAAAATCAATATATTTATTACCTTCAAGGTCCCAAAGGTAAACCCCTTTTCCTTTTGCAAATGCCACCTCAAGTCTTTTATAGTTTGGAAAAAGAAATTTTTCACTAAACGCTTTTACATCCTCCATTTTCATTCCATTACCTCCTTTTATTTACGGGATAATTTCCGTTCCTATTCCTCTGTCAGTAAATATCTCAAGGAGGATAGCATGTTCTATTCCTCCGTTTATTATGTGAGCCTTCTTAACGCCGCCCTCCACAGCCTTTGAACAACACTGAAGTTTCGGAATCATTCCTCCCTGAACGAATTTTTTCTTTACAATTTTCTTCGCTTCCTTAACATTTATTGATGTGATAAGTCTTTTCTTTTCATCAAGAAGTCCATCAACATCGGTAAGAAGAAAGAATTTCTCAGCCTTAAGTTTTATGGCAATTTCTGCGGATACAACATCAGCATTTATGTTGAGAGATATTCCATCCTCCCCAACTCCAACAGGTGAAATTACAGGAATATATCCGGCATTCATAACAGAGATTATCAGGTCAACATTTATTTTTTTAACCTCACCCACCCTCCCGAGTTTTTTATTCTTAACCCTCTCCGCAACTATGAGATTTCCATCAGAACCGCTTAACCCTATCGCCCTTCCACCAAGTTTGTTAATCTCGCGAACAAGTTCCTTGTTCATCTGCCCCTGAAGAACAGCCTCAACCCATTCCATTGTTTCATCGTCTGTAACCCTTATCCCTTTCTCAAAATGGCTCTCAATTCCGAGTCTTTCAAGCACCTTATTTATCTGAGGACCACCTCCGTGAACAACAACCGGTTTTATCCCAACATACTGAAGGAGCACAATGTCCTCACAAAATGTATCACCCTTCTTCTCTTTAACCTTTCCGCCGTATTTAAAAACAAAAATTTTCTGATAGAACTTCTTTATATAAGGAAGCGCCTCTATGAGAATCTCTGCCTTTTTTATTAAATCCTCCATAAGGAAAAAATATCAAAAAAACCTCTTTATCTCAAGAAAAGCCTTGAAATCTAAACCCCATTTGACATAAAAGAGTAATTGATGTAATTTATTCAATCATAGTTAAAAGGAGTTAAAAATGAAAAGAACATATCAACCACATAATATCAAAAGGAGAAGGACTCACGGGTTCAGAGCAAGGATGAAAACAAAGGGAGGTAGAAAGGTTCTGAAAAGAAGGAGAAAGGCTGGAAGAAAGAGATTGGCAGTAACCACATACAAAAAGTAGATGAAAAAGTATGGATTTTCCCGTGAGGAAAGGATAACAAAAAGAGAGGACTTCCAGCGGGTGATAAAGGAAGGAAAAGCAATAGAAGAAGGAAAGTGGACGATGTATGTTTTGAAAAAAGAAACTGGAAGAACCCGTTTTGGAATCTCCATCTCAAAAAAAAGCGGAAAACCTGTTCACAGAAACAGGGTGAAAAGGATTTTCAGAGAAATTTTTCGCCTTAATAAGCACGAACTTCCCCTTTCCGATATTGTAGTGGTTTACAGAGGAGAGGCAAAGGGAATAAATTTTGAGGAAACCAGAAACAAATTTCTTGAGGCAATAAAAAATGCTTAAAGAATTTTTCATTTTCCTCATAAGAATTTACAGGTTTTTTTCTCCGGCTTTTGGAAAAAAGTGCAGGTTCTATCCATCATGCTCTCATTACGCTGAAGAGGCAATCACAAAGTATGGCGCTTTCAAGGGCGTATTTCTCTCATTCAAAAGGATTCTCAAATGCCATCCATTTCATCCAGGCGGTTATGACCCTGTTCCCTGATGGACGACAGGTCAATTGAAATAAGAGCATTTCTTGCCATTCTCCTTTCAATCCTATTTTTGTATCTCTATCAGATTTATATTGTCAAAAAAGAAATTCCCCCGCAGGTTGAAAAAAAGGAAAAACCAGAGGAAATCGTTAAACAGGAAAGGGTTCCATTCATCCCTTCAAAAGAAGAAATAGAAGTTGAAACAGAAAAATTTAATTTAAAACTTTCGGGTGATGGAGGTTTAAGTTCGGTAAAGCTCAAAGAATATAAACTCAGGGTTGATGAGGAAAGTTCAAGGGTTGAACTCATAAAATCTCTAACCCCTCCCTATCCCCTTACGCTTTTTGTATATTTAAATGGAAATACCGAACCCATTGTGCCAGAGGTTGAAGGAATAAAGAAGGAAAATGAGGTGATTTTCAAAGGAACCGTTAAGAATTTAGAGGTTTATAAAAAATTCACCTTCGGAGAAGATTATTCCTTTGCGCTATCAATTATTTTTAAGAATTCCTCCTCAGAGCCTCAAAGGCTATCTGCGGAAATAATATGGTCTTCCCCACATCTTTCCGCATCAAGGATTTATAACGAATCATTTAAGGGATATGTCAGAGAAAAAGTTATCTCAAAAAATAAAGTAAAATCCCCTGAAATGATAGGAGAGGCAGAATGGTTTGTTCATGATATGAAGTATTTCATAGGAGGAATAATTCCCCTGTCTCAACCATTCATAAACGGTTATGTTTATCCTTTAATGGAGAAGGATATTTTATCATTCAAAACCCCAGAGATGGTTCTACCACCCTGGGGAGAAGAAAATCTGGATTTTATTGTTTACTGTGGACCAAAAATTGAAAAGGAGCTCAAATCCCTTAAAAAGGGACTTGAGAAAACAATAGACCTTGGATGGTTTGAGTTTCTTGCTAAACCAATTCTTCAAATGCTCAAATTTTTTTACAGGTTCATCCCGAATTATGGAGTTGTCATAATCCTCGTTGTAATTATTGTGAAAATCCTCTTCTTCCCGCTCACAAGAATGCAGTACAGGGCTATGAAAAAAATGAAGGACATCCAGCCTTTAATTGAATCCGCTAAAAAGAGATACGCGGATGATAAGGAAAGGCTCCAGAGAGAAATTCTTAACATTTATAGGTCATACAGGGTAAATCCTTTGAGCGGGTGCCTTCCCCTTCTCATACAGTTTCCAGTCTTCATCGCTCTCTATCAGGTATTGATGAATGCCATTGAGCTTAGACATGCTCCTTTCCTTTTATGGATAAAAGACCTATCCTCTCCTGATTCCATAGGAAAAATAGGAATTGGAGGATTTGAGCTCTCAATAAGGATTCTTCCCCTCCTTCTCGGAATAACAACATATCTACAGCAGAAGCTTTCCCCTCAGACTGGAGGAGAAGGAGAAGAGGTAACAAGATGGATGATGAAAATTATGCCAGTATTTCTCACCATTCTTTTCTGGGCTTTCCCATCCGGGCTCGTCCTTTACTGGTGTTCAAATAACATAATCTCAATAATAGAGCAGATTGTGATGAGACACATCGCAAAAAAGAAATAAAAAATTTCGGTAAAGGGTTCTAAAAGGTTAAGTTTTTCTTTTCATCCAATTATTTTACCAAGGAGGATTTGGATTTCCTGTGTAAAATCCAGTATTTTTTATATCGTGTTTGAACTCTGGCCAGGGCAAAAGGTCTGGAGATGGAACTGGAGAATTTGTTGAAAGGGCATATACCTTGTAATCCTCCGACCCAACGACAACCTCTAATTTTCCATCATTATCTAT
>JBBIVP010000139.1:0-5739 GCA_037439705.1 bacterium | reverse complement strand
TACTCATGGTGGTTATAAAAATATTTTATCACAGGGTAAGTAGAATGATGTAAAAATTTTCAGGAGATTTCAAAACTATTTTTTCAAAATTTCCTCAATCTCTTTTACAGCTTCCTGCAACAATTTTATACTTTCTGTATAATTGTGCACTCCTCTACCTTCACCCGTTGCTTTTAGAATAATTTCAGCCTTCTTAAGTTGTTCCTCAGCATTTTTTGGCAATTGTTTTCCAAGAAGTTTGCTTGTTTCTATCTTTTCTTTAAGTTCACTCACTTTAAGTGTAAGGTCACTCTCTGCCTGCAGAAGGTCCTTTTCCCATTTAATCAAAAGTTCATCGTATCCCTTTTCGTGACATTCAACACACTTATCTTTAATGGTCTCTACAGTGTGCATCTTTTCCTTAAAATTATGACAATCAGTGCATTTAAGCCCCGCTTTAAACATTACATCTGGGGTTATTTTTTTCACCTTAAATTCTCCCCTGAACAATTCTGTCTGAAAAGGATGACACTTCCTGCAATTGAAACTATCTCCACCATGATGACAGTCCATACATCCGTCTTTTGTTATGATTCTCATCTTGTGTTTTTCAGGAGAATGGCATGTTGCACAACCGAGACCCATTTCTTCAGCATGCAGACGATGAGGAAAATCAATATGCATTTCTTCAAAGAATTTTTTCTCGGGGAGGCCAAGGCGAGTGTGACAGAGTCTTGTACAATATCCATCGGGCTCTTTTAAAACATCGGGTCTGTTAGTTATAGAAAATCCTGGCGTTATTGATTTTTTTGCTATTTCGTACTGGTCTATGGATGCTGATAGCAACTTTACCGCATATTCCACATTGTGTTCCCCCTTCCCTGTTTTTACAAGATTGTAATTGAAAAGACTATCTTCAAGTAATTCCCTTATACCCTGATATTTTTCTTTTTTTAGTAAATCGCTCTTAAGCAATTTTTCAGCATCATTCATTAAATTTTTAACATAATAAAGAGCGTTATTTATTTCGCTCTTCCAGTCATCCAGCATTAGGTCGTATTTTTTTCCGTGACAATTAACGCAGGCATTTTTAATTGATTTATATCTTTCCTCTCTGCCGTTAGAATATGTGTGACATCCATCACAACTTACCTGTGCAGCAAACATCCTGCTCGGTATATTTCTTACGCCTTTTCCGCTTACACCCATGTAAAGTTCTTTCTGTGGCGAATGTTTTTTCTTGTGACACGATTCGCACCGTACTTCAAAGGGTTGCACAAGGCGTATTCCTCCGTGCTTTATCTCTTCATGACAATTGAAACAATATATTTCCTTTTCTGTAACATGAATTCTATGCAGTGTAACAAAATCAACCTCTGCCTTCTTTCTTGGTATATGGCAGAAGTGACATTTTTCTTCAGGCACCTTTCCATCTCCGGCTGATACCTCTATATGGCACTGGTTACAGGCTACGCCAATTTTAAGATACGATTCATGACTGAAGGAGAACCCCTCGTGTTCAACAATTTTTTTAGGAACACCATGGCAGGAGGGACAGCCAGTAATTGATTGACCCTTCTGAGCACCTTTGAAGTGGCAGAGAAAACAGATCTTTTCATCTACTGAAATATGTTCACCCTGAACAATCTGGGAGTGACAGGTTGCACATCTTAATTTTTCACCCCGTTTTGTCTTGCTTACATGAATGTCGTGGTCAAAGATAATGCCTTCCTTAAAAGTTGTTTTTCCGTTTTTGAGTCGCTCACTGTGACAGCCGGACCTCAAACATGATGAGTCGTCTATAATTGCATGGGGTCTTGGATTATAAGTACCGGTAAAATATTTCAATATCGCGGTTGTAATAAATCCGGGTCTGAAGGGATGACATCTTACACAGCCAGTCATATTGTGAGATGATGTTTTCCATGATTCATAATAGGGGCGCATAATGTGGCATACATTGCATAAAGATGGAAAAAAAGATGTGCCAAAAAAGGTAAGATTGGTTATAATGAATAGTCCTGCAATAATCAAGAACGCAATTAACAAACCACGGGTTAAATCTCTTCGGGTTCTCCACCAATTTTTCAGTATTTCACGAAGATTACCCATTGTTATTTAATCTCTCCTCCGTTACCTGTTTTCTTTTTCGCATTATCTCTTCATACTCAAGAAGATGGTGTTCTATCATCTCTTCTTTTGTAATTTTTCCATGAAACCAGGTTAAACTGCCAGGGAATTTATCAGGATTAAAATGGACATTGTAAAAGTGCCAGATTACAATTGCGAGCGTGGCGAGAAGTGCTTCATCGCTATGTGCCTCCTTTGCTGCATCCAGAATAAACTTCGGGAGTATTTTTAAGGATAACTCCTCAAACCACATCAAAATCCCTGAACCAATCATTATTACACAACCCCAGTAAACAGCCCAGTAATCAAACTTTTCAACATAGGAGAATCTTCCGAATTTTGGTTTTTCATCTGTCATTCCGAAGAAATACTTTAGATTCTGAATTACATCTTTTATATCTTTTATTCTCGGCAATAAGAGCCAAAAATCGCGTCTTCCTTCGTGATGAAATATTGTATAGAGAGTATGATAAATCATAAATAGAACAAGTAGTGAGGCGGCTATCCTGTGAATAATCCTGGTATTGTCAATACCTCCAAAAACATCAACGAGAAACGCTACCGGGGAAAAACCAGGGAATTTGAGCGGGAGTCCAGTCAGAATTAAAAATATTACGCTTGTAAATAGAATCATGTGCTGTATACGGAAATGAATGTTGAAACGCTGGAACATTTCTTCTTTTTCCTTCTCTTTTTCTTTTTTTCTGTACAAAGCAAGAAGTTCTTTTCTGGAGGTTACAGCAAGGTTTATTGATTCTTTTATGATTTCTTCTTTTACTCCCTCCACCCTCTTTGCAACAATTTCAGGAAGTTTTTCATTTATTTCTTGAACGACTTTTTCCTTTATGTCTTCAGGTATTTTTTCATCCTTAATCAATAATTCCTGAATCCTGGCAATCACCTCCTCCCTTATTTCGTTCAGAAATGACTCTTCAATTTCTGGTTTTGTAGACACCTTTTTTACGGTTTTTTCTTCTGTTCCCGCCATTCCTTTGACCTCCGGTTCAAATCAAGAAGAATATGAATAACAAGAGCCATCATAGTAAGTATAGTAAGGTATTTGAAAAACAAACCCGTCCAGTAAATCACCCCGGATTCCCTGCTCTTTGGATTTACATGGATTTTTCCCTTAGCATAATTCTTATTAGCCCCGGGATGGCATTCCGGTTTTCCACATGTCTTAGGTATATTGTTTATGTTTACAGGAGAATCAGGGTCTTCAGGAGGAAGAATATTATGGGTCCCGTGACAGGATGCGCAATTTGCAACTTTCTTTGAACCATACTTCACCGCAATTCCGTGAAAACTGTGTTCATAAAGAGAAACCTGAGTTGTTTCAATTCCATATTTGCCAACGATATCCACAGATTCATGACAGTGGGCACATGTTTTAACAACATTCACAGGATTTACCGTGGACTCACTTTCTTCAGGAGCAAGAATGTTATGCTCTCCATGGCAATCAGTGCAACTTGGTGCATCCTGCTTATGCTCAACAAGTAATGATTTACCATGAATACTTTTTACATACTGTGCGTAAATATCCATGTGACAGCGCCCACAAGTTTTGGGTACATTCAACTTACTAACCCTTGAGAGGGCATCTTTTGTATGTCTGATATCGTGATTTCCGTGGCATTCCTGACATACTGGCGCTTTCGGATTGCCTTTTTCGGACTCCCTTCCATGAACACTTTTCTGATATTCAAGATATTTGTCTGATTGAGGAGCCCCTTCGGGATTACCCTTATAATGACATCTTATACACTTAACCTTTTCCGGAGTATGTCTGTGCGGAATTTCAACAACATCAGCATGACAATCAGTACATACCTTCTTTTTATGAACTGAATTTTCAAGCACTGAAAAATTTACATACAATTCCTTCATCTTACCGCTTTCTTCAACCTTCTTGAACCCGGGTTTACCATGGCATATCATACATTTTTGTATAGAGATTGTTGCATTCAACCCGGATGGCATAAGAAGTATTAGAATTAGTAAAAGAAAATGAGTAAATTTCACTTCCTTTCTCCAGTGATTTTTAGAAATTCCTTGTAATGAGTTTTTCTAAGTTTATCAAGAGAAATTTTTCCTGTGAGCCACACCGAATTCATCGGAAAATTAAATGGCGATAAATGAACATCATAAAGATGCCAGATAAAAAGGAGAAAGAATATAACAAGTCCTGCACCACCATGAATTACAAATGTCAGGTCAATACACCATTTTGGCAAGACAGCCATAGCAATATCCTGAAACCAGAGAATTAATCCGGTAAAAATCATTATTATCACTCCCACACCTACACCCCAGTACTGAAACTTTTCTCTGTAACTGTATTTTTCAAACTCAGCATGATTTGGAGATATATTCAGAGTGTAAAGAATGTCAGTTAGAAAATCTTTAAAGTCCTGCAGGCGGACGAGAAGCTTAGAAAATTCGCTGTGTCCTTCCTCGGAGAAGACAATATAAATTACATGGTATATACTTAAAATAATGAGAACAATTGCTGAAAACCTGTGAATTTTTCCCCTTGCTTCAATTCCTCCCTCAAGTTGGATTAAAAATCTTCCAAACCATGTGTCATGAAAATACAGAGCGAGTCCAGAAATTGCAAGAATTATAAGGGAAAGAAACAATATTATGTGTTGAATCCTGAGGTTAAGATTCATTCTTTCAACAAACTCTTCGTTTTTATTTTTATTGTCTTCCATCTATTCTCTCCCTTATAAAGGATTTTTTCTTTTTTCTGTAACTTGCATAATCAATTATTATGTGGATGAAGAACATCACGCACAATATTCCGATAAACCATGTATAAAAGGTGCTTACATAGTATGCAGGTTTTGAAACATCTGGAGTTGCTTCAACATGAACCGGTCCCTTTGCAAAATTAATTCCAGCCCCCGGATGACATTTACCGCATGTCTTTGGAATATTATCAGGATGTATGGAAGAACGCGGATCAGAAGAAGGTAGAATAGAATGATACCCATGACAGGAAGCACAATTGGCAGCGGTGGTAGAACCATAAACATTTGCCACACCGTGGAATGTATTCAGATATGAGGTGAAGCGTCTTGATTTGAATCCAAATTTTTCTACAAGCACAACATCGTCATGACACTTTGAACATGTATAAGGCAAATTTTTTGGTGAAACCTTAGAATCAGGGTCAGTTACAATTGAAATTGTATGCTCTCCGTGGCAATCGGTACAAACCGGTGCTTCTTTAATATTTTTTTGAATTGCAGTTCCGTGAATACTGTTAAGATAGTCCTCCTTTTCGGATAAATGACATTTACCACATAATAATGGAATATTTTTCTTATTAATAATTGATAATGGGTCATCAGGAGGTAACACAAGATGGGAATTATGACAGTCACTGCATACCGGTGCTTTTAACACTCCAAGATTATAAACAGCCTTTCCATGGATACTATTTTTATATGCCTGTATGAATTCAATCCCTGGAAGATTGTATTTTTCTTCAACTTTTCTGTCTGAATGACAATTGAAGCAGATTTCTGAACTCATCAACTTAGTTAATTTTGTAACCCCGTGAGTTCCATGACATGTTTTGCAGGAAGGTGCGTCTTTAGAACCCGAAGCGTATAATTTTCC
>JBBIVP010000138.1:0-5806 GCA_037439705.1 bacterium | reverse complement strand
CTTTGTGAGATGTGCAAGCATCCTGTTTATGACCTTCTGATTTTCCTCCCATTTTCTCTGATTTTCCTCCCACTTCCTTCTATCCTCCTCAAGAAATGCGAAAAACTCATCTCTTGTTAAATACTTCCTCTCGTTCATATTATTATAATAGCAAAACTCTTAACATTGAGCAAGTCTTTACTGTAGAAGCACCTACACATTGTGAATAGGTTGAAGAGGGTTAAAGACATCCCTTTCGCTAAAAAAAGATAAGAAAATAAAAATGGGGAATACCCGGAGTGGTAACAATGTATGTGTAGGCTACCCCTGAAAGCTTTTTTTGTATTCATTGACAACAAAGGATGGTTCCCCCATAAGAACAGGTTTTCCATTTTCTATCCATAAAACCCTTGAGCAGAACCTTTCAACCATTGATAGGTCGTGGCTGACAAATATTATCGTCTTCCCAGCTCTCTTGAATCCTTCCATTTTTGAAAGGCATTTTTTCACAAATCCTTCATCCCCAACAGCGAGAACTTCATCAACAAGGAAAATTTCAGGCTCCACATTAACAGCGATTGAGAAGGCGAGCCTCATATACATTCCAGATGAGTAGGTTCTTACAGGCATATCAATGAATTCCCCTATTTCAGCAAAGGAAACTATATCATCAAATCTATTCTTTATTTCATTCTTGCTCAAACCCATTATCATTCCGTTTATTATGATGTTCTCCCTTCCTGTAAAATCGGGATGAAATCCTGCTCCGAGCTCTATGAGGGCTGAAATCCTTCCGTTGACACTTATCTTTCCTGAATCGGGACGATATATTCCGGCAATGAGTTTTAGAATTGTGCTTTTACCGGACCCGTTTCTTCCAATTATCCCGAAGGTTTCGCCTTTCATAACAGAAAAGCTTAATCCGTTGATGGCATATATATATGAACTCAGGGTTTTTTCTTTCCTTTTTAACAGAAAATTAATGAATACAGATTTTAAGGTGGTATACTGCCTCTTTAAAAAATACTTCCTGAACCTCTTTACTACATTTTCAAAAACAACTGCTTCCATCATATTAATTCCGGAATTTCGTCCCTGAAAGTTTCAAAAATATACACTCCAATAAGTAAAAGAAACACCGCCCAGATTCCAGAGTACAGAAGATATGATAAAGAAGGAAAATGGCTGAAAAAGAAACTGCTCTGATAGGAAAGAATAAGGGTAGAGAATGGATTGAGAAGTACAAAAATTCTGAACTTCTCAGGGACCGTTGAAACTGGATAAATTATGGGTGTGGCAAAGAAAAGAAAAAGGAGGAGGTTTGGAATGACATGAAGGAGGTCTCTGAAGTAAACCGTTGAGGTGGCAACAATGAGCGCTATTCCCTGAAGCATGACAAACTGAATGAAAAATACGATTGGAAGAAATAATAAGTTTATATTGGGGTAAACTTTAAATAAAAAAAGAAATAAAGAGAGAAGGGGAAGTGTGAGAAGGAAGTTTACGAAATTTGATAGATTCATTGTGGTTGGGAGAACCTGAGGGGGAAGCATTGCTTTTGTAACGAGTGGTCCGCTGTGAACTATTGAATGCATACCCCTTTCAGCAGAAGAAGATACCCATGCCCACGGGATCAATCCGCAGAAGAGAAAGGCGGGATATTTCTCCATGTTAATTCTAAGATAGAATGAAAAGACAAGCGTATATATTGCCATCTGAATGAGCGGGTTCATAAATGTCCAGAGGAATCCAAGAAAAGACCCCCTGTATCTTGCCTTTATATCCCTCAAAACGAGATGCCATATCAAAAATCTGTGTCTGTAAACCTCAAGAAAGTGATAATAAAATTTTTTCATTTAAATTTGAAGTTGGGAGTTTCCTTCAAAGTGGAAAAAACAACCATTGTATTTGTTCTAACAACACCTTTTATGCTTCTTATCTTTTTTATGAGTGCCTGAAGTGTATCGGTATTTTTTGTTCTTATTTTCAGAAGAAGCGTCCATTCTCCTGTTACATGATGGCATTCCATTATTTCGTCTCCAATTGATTCTATCTCCTTTTCAAATGTATCAATGTGTGAAGGATGGTCAATATAAATTCCTATAAATGCAGTTATATCAATTCCCAACTTTTTCGGGTCAATAAGGGCACAATATCCCTTTATCACACCTTCACTTTCAAGCCTGTTTACCCTTTCAATTACTGCAGGAGAAGTAAGTCCTACCATTTCTGCAAGTTCCTTCAGTTTGATTCTTCCATTTTTTTTAAGAATGTCCAGAATTTTTTCGTCTATTGAGTCTATCTCTTTCATCTTGTTAATTTAACTTCAAAATTCCCGAAAAATCAACTTTACACTCAAAGGTTTCGGTGATTTAGAGGAAAGGAAATGGAAGACTTACCAGAACGGGGTTGTTAAAAGAAGTCACAGGTTAAATGATGAAGAATTTTACGGGATTTATCTTGAAAAAATTTCCTCTGAAGAAGAATTGATTTTTAAGGCTTTAAAATGGATTTACTACTACAAAGAAAGAGAGCCTCTTTACCAGCAATTCCATTTTATTTGTATCTACATCAAGAATCACCAGAGATTATGGGACAACTGGGGTTCAATGCAAATTATTGAAGAGTGATTTGAGCATAAATAAAATTTACTTCATAATGAAGGAAAAGAAGAAAAAGGGAAGAATAAGGGAAAACATAGAATCTTTTGCAGTTGCTATCATCATTGCCCTTTTTTTAAGAGCCTTTGTGGTTCAGGCTTATAAAATTCCATCGGGTTCTATGGAGAATACCCTTCTCATTGGAGATTATCTTCTCGTAACAAGGCTCAATTATGGAATAAAAATTCCACTGACCGACATCTACATTGTGAGATGGGCAAAACCCAAGAGGGGGGACATAATAGTTTTCAGGTGGCCAAAAGACCACTCAAAGGACTTTATTAAAAGGGTTATAGGGGTTGAGGGCGACAGAATTCTTATAGAGGGAAAAAAGGTTTATGTGAACGGAGAGCCTCTTGAAGAGCTATACGCAAATTTTACGGACCTTTTCTTATATCCAAAAGACCATTACAATCCGGGGAGACAATTTTTCTGCCCATCTGCTTTGGTCTCCTGCAACAGGGATTTCTACGGTCCAATAATAGTTCCACAGGGAAAGGTTTTTGTGATGGGCGACAACAGGGATAATTCAAACGATTCAAGATACTGGGGGTTTGTTGACCTCAATGAGATTCAGGGAAAGGCATTTATAATCTACTTTTCATGGGATTCAAACTCAAGAGATATCCTCCACAAAATAAGATGGCGGAGGATAGGGAGGTTGATTAAATGAATGGAAAAGAAAGCATCCTTAATGTTCTAAAAAATGTCCGTTATCCAGGGTATAACAGGGACATAGTTTCTTTTGGATTTGTTAGAAATATTGATATTGATGAAAGCGGAAATGTGGTTATTTCTTTAAAAATTTCATCAAAGGACCAGTCAAAAAGGGAAGAGATTGTAAAAAATGCGAAAAATGAGGTTCAAAAACTTAACTGGGTAAAAAATGTGAAAATTGTCATTCTTGAAGAACCCCCATCCCTTCCTGAGAAGAAAAAGCCCGAGGGGGTAAAACGCATTATAGCGGTTTCAAGCGCAAAGGGTGGAGTTGGAAAGTCCATAATAAGTGTGAACCTTGCATTATCTCTTAAAAATAGAGGATATAAAGTGGGAATTCTTGATGCAGATGTTTTTGGACCGAGTATTCCTATACTTTTTGGAATAAACGAAAAACCAACTTCTCCTGATGGAAGGCACCTACTTCCTGTTTCTGCTTTTGGAGTAAAGGCGATGTCCATAGGTTTTTTCCTCAATCCCGATACGCCAGTTATATGGAGGGGACCCATGGTGATGAAACTCATGGATCAGTTTTTTAATGATATTCTGTGGGAGGACCTGGATTTTCTTGTCATTGACCTTCCTCCAGGAACAGGAGATGTTCAGCTGTCAATGGCTCAAATGCTTTATATAGATTGGGCAATAATCGTTACAACTCCACAGAAAATTGCACTTGCTGATGTAAGAAGGGGTATAGAGATGTTTAAAGCCCTTAATGTTCCTGTGCTTGGAATTGTAGAGAATATGTCACATATAACTTGTCCGCATTGTGGAAAAAGGATAGATGCATTTCCGGGAGAGGGACTCAGGGACATTGAAAAGGAATACAAAATTCCTGTGATTGCTTCAATACCTATAGAACCCGAGGTTTCAAAATATGCAGACATTGGAAAACCTTCTGTGGAGTTTTTAAAGGGTTCAAAATTTTCTTCAGAGATAGAAAGGGTGGTAAATTTGATAGAGGATTCAATAAATTGAAAAATTTTTTTTCAATTTTTAATGAATTAAAGGAGAGGGAGTCAGTAATCTCGCTGACGGGTCTTGTGGTGATGTGCATTTATCTTTATCATGGAATTCCTGAGGAGCAGGTTCCAGGAATAAGGGGACTATTTCTCAGGGTTTCACAATCTTTTTTCGTTTTCGGTTTCTTTTTTCTTATTCCTTTTTTAATTATAAAGCTTTATCTTAAAGAAGAACCCAGGGATTTTGGACTTCAGAAAGGAGATTTCAAATTTGGCATAAAATTTGTTATGATTGCTTTACCGGTTGTCCTTCCCTTCATTTATATTTCGTCCTTTCTCGGAGATTTCCAGAAAGAATATCCGCTTCCCCTCATAGCGCGAGAAAAACTCGTTTTTCTTATATTATGGGATTTTTTCTATCTTTTTTATTACATAGGCTGGGAATTTCTTTTCAGAGGATATCTCCTTTTTGGACTTGAAAGGAGGCTTGGGGGAATAATGGCTATAATTTTTCAGACCATTCCTTCAACCGTAATTCATTGGGGCAAACCGGAGGGCGAGACATTTTCAGCAATTATTGCCGGTATTGTATTCGGAGCCTTGGCTTTGAGAACCCGTTCCATTCTTTATCCCCTGATTCTCCACTACCTGATCGGGATTTCAATGGACATTTTTTGCTTTGTGAATTCAAGATGAATGTTTTTGTAACGGGTTCAAATGGATTTATAGGTTCAAATTTAGTGAAAGAACTTATCTCAAGGGGGCACAGGGTAAAGGGTCTTGTTCTTTATGGAACAAGCATAAAGAATATAGAGAACACGGGCTGTGAAATCATATATGGAGATTTAAGAAAAATCTCTGAGTTTGAGAAACATCTTGAAGGTGTGGATGTAGTTTTCCATCTTGCTGCAAAGGTTTCTGATTGGGGTAGATGGGGGGATTTTTATGAGATAAATGTTCTGGCTTCAAAAAATCTTGTAGATGCATGCGTAAGAAATGGTGTGAAAAAATTTGTTTTTATTTCTTCCCTTGCTGTTCACAGACCAAGGGGATATGAAAACGGTGATGAATCTGCGCCAAGAGATAACAGGAAATTTCCCTATGCTCTTTCAAAGATAATGGTTGAGGAGTTTCTTGAGGAATGCCATAAGAGGGGAAAGATTGAAACTACCATAATAAGACCAGGGGTTTTCCCGTTTGGTCCAGAGGATATGACAAGTTTTTACAAAATAGCAATGGCTATGGAGAAAGGATTTTTCGGGTATATAAACAGCGGAAGAGCCCTTTTGTGCACAGCATATGTTGAAAATCTCGTTAAGGGAATTGCTCTTGCAGGAGAAAAGAAGGAGGCAAATGGAAAAATCTATGTGATAGGTGATAACAAAAAAATCAGGTGGAAAGAACTCATAGAAATTTTTGCCAAATGTCTTGGGGTTTCACCTACTAAAATCAGCCTTCCTTATTTTTTAGCAAAAGGAATTACGTTGA
>JBBIVP010000137.1:0-5820 GCA_037439705.1 bacterium | reverse complement strand
AACGATTACCTTGCGAAGATTGTTGCATCATGTATGGGCGTTGTCTATTAATTTTTGGGGCTTGAGGTTGGTGTTATTATCCCAGGGCTTGATGATGCTCAAAGAAAAAAGGCATATAATGCGGATATAACTTATGGTGTGAATAGCGAATTTGGATTTGACTATCTGAGAGACAACATGAAGTATTCAATTGAGGATATGGTTCAAAGGGAGTTCAATTATGCAATTGTTGATGAGGTTGACAGCATACTCATTGATGAGGCGAGAACCCCTCTTATAATATCTGGTCCTGCTGAAGAATCTCCTGAGATTTATTACAGGGTTAACAGCATAGTTAGATATCTTGAAAAGGATAAGCATTTCACACTTGATGAAAAGGTTAAAACAGTTATACTCACAGAGGAAGGAATTGCAAAGGCAGAATCTTTATTAAAAATTGATAACCTTTATGACCCGAAGAATATAGATGTTTTACACTGCCTGCATCAGGCCTTAAGAGCCCATCACCTATTCCACAGGGATGTTGATTATGTGGTTAAAGAAGGAAAAGTTATAATTGTGGATGAATTTACAGGAAGGCTTCTTCCAGGAAGAAGATGGAGTGATGGATTGCACCAGGCAATAGAAGCAAAGGAAGGGGTGAGGATTGAATCGGAAAATCAGACCCTCGCCACAATTACTTATCAGAATTTCTTCAGGATGTATAAAAAACTGGCAGGTATGACAGGAACTGCTGAAACAGAGGCGCTTGAGTTCAAAAAGATATATAACCTTGATGTGGTGGTTATTCCCACAAACAAACCACTTATAAGGTATGAGTATCCTGATGTTGTTTATAAAACAGAAAGGGAAAAGTTCAAGGCTGTTGTGGATGAGATAGAAGAACTTTACAAAATTGGAAGACCTGTTCTCGTTGGAACCATATCCATTGAGAAATCAGAAAAATTGAGCCAGATGCTCAAGAGGAGAGGAATCCCTCACAATGTCCTTAACGCAAAACACCATGAAAAAGAAGCGATGATAATAGCGCAGGCAGGAAGGAAGGGTGCTGTAACCATAGCAACAAACATGGCTGGTAGGGGAGTTGACATACTTCTTGGAGGAAATCCAGAATATCTTGCAAAGCAAAAGGCTGGTCCTGATGCGATCCCAGAGATAGAAAAGTATTACAGAGAATTCAGGGAAATCTGCGATAAAGAGCACGAAGAGGTAGTAAAACTTGGAGGACTACATGTTCTCGGAACAGAGAGGCATGAGGCAAGGAGGATTGACAATCAGTTAAGGGGAAGGGCTGGGAGGCAGGGAGACCCTGGTTCAAGCAGATTTTACCTTTCCTTAGAGGATGACCTATTGAGAATCTTCGGCTCCGATAGACTCAAGAGTTTAATGGAAAGGGTTGGAATGAAAGAAGGAGAAAAAATTGAGCATAAATGGGTAACAAAGGCGATTGAAAACGCACAAAAAAGGGTTGAGGCGCACAATTTTGAGATAAGAAAGCACCTCCTTGAGTATGACGATGTGATGAACAAACAGAGAGAGGTCATATATCAGTTAAGGAAAGAAATTCTTTCAAAAGAGGACATAAAAGAGAACATTATGGAAATAGCAGAGGAGATAGCAGAAGGATTAGCAGATACATATCTTCCTGAGGACCTGCGTCCGTCAGAGTGGGACTGGAAGGGATTTGTTGAAAGCATAAGAAGGTTCTTTTCTTTCCAGTTTAAGATGGGAAACGAGGCGCTTGAGGTTAAAAGGGAAGATGTTATTGAGGAATTGAAAAAGGATATAAGGGACTTTTATACAGCAAAGGAGATTGAATATGGTTCAGAGGTTATGAGAAAACTTGAAAGGTTCATATACATTACGACCATAGATTCTCTGTGGAAAGACCACCTCCTTACAATGGACCATTTGAGGGAAGGAATAGGATTGAGGGGGTATGCACAGAGAGACCCCCTTGTAGAATATAAGAAAGAAGCATTTACGCTCTTTGAGGACCTTTTGGGAAGGATAAAAGAGAATGTTATCCAGAGAATTTTCTGGGCAAAACTTGCAAAGGAAAGAAAAGAAACTATCTCAATGCCGAGGAGAACCCTTCAGTTTAACAGACCATCGGTTCCAACAGGAACAATCACGAGGGATAAAAAGAAGATTGGCAGAAATGACCCCTGTCCCTGCGGAAGTGGAAAGAAGTATAAAAAATGCTGTGGAAAAACAGCATAATAGTCCCAAAAGGTTTCCTTACTTCTTCCTGTAATTGTGGTATAAAGAAGAATAGACCAGATCTTGCAATTTTTCTTTCAGAGACTATAGCATCTTGCGCCGGCACTTTTACAACAAATAGGGTTCAGGCTGCTCCTGTTATTATTTCACGTAACATTGTAAAAAGAGGATATGTTAGAGGAATAGTGGCAAACAGTGGGAATGCAAATGCTTTAACTGGAAAAGAGGGGATAGAGGATGCAAAGGAAATAATAAGGGCTTTTTCTCATGCCTTAGGAACAGGAGAAAATGAACTATTGATTGCCTCAACAGGGGTTATAGGGATAAGGATTCCAGTAAAAAAAATTATATCAAAAGCAGAATTTCTTGTAAAAAATCTTTCTTATGATTCTGAAAGTTTTATAAATTCAGCAAAGGCAATTATGACAACTGACTCTTTTTACAAATTAAAAAGCGAGAAGGTGAAGACAAAGGATGGAGAATTTTCAATACTCGGGATTGCAAAAGGCGCTGGAATGATATGTCCTGAAATGGCGACTATGCTTTGTTTTATATTTACAGACGCACTCGCATCTTCGTCAACGCTCAAAAATGTTTTGAAAGATGCGGTGGAAGTGAGTTTTAACAGAATAAGCGTAGATGGTGATAGGAGCACAAATGATACAGTTTTTATTCTTTCAAATGGAAAAAGCGGGATATCAGTTGATTCTTCAAAAAGGATGAGGAAAATTTTTTCAGAGGCTCTTCAAAATATATGCAATGGGCTCGCAGAGGATATTGTCAGGGACGGAGAGGGAGCAACGAAAATTTTTTTGGTTCATGTGATGGGAGCAAAGAACAATGAAATGGCAAAAAAAATTGCTTATTCTGTTGCCAATTCCTTACTTGTTAAAACTGCTGTATATGGAGGTGAGCCAAATTACGGAAGGATAGCAGCTTCAGCAGGAGCAGCGGGAGTAAAATTTAATCCATTTCAACTGAAGATATGGGTAAATGGCAAATTGGTTGTAAGTAATGGGAGGATGCTGGAGGTGAAAGACAAAAGAAGTTTTTCCATGAAAAAAATAAATTTTAAAATTAGAGTTGGAAAGGGAAAAGGTGAAGCGTATGTTCTTTCATCCGACCTTTCTACCGAATATGTAAAATTAAATGCAGGATATATGACATAAAGGTTTCCAAATTAATTTTACTGCAATATTTTTTCATTTTAAATTAAGATATAACGCCGATGTACTGAACATATAGGTCGTTCCAACCCTCTAACTGTCCCCCATTTTTATTTTTTATCGGGTTATCAAGGATCTATGCCCGAGGTGTTCTGGAAAAGAATTTTGGAATATCAGAAAAGAAAAATTAAAGTGTAAAAATTGCAGATATGAATTTAAAGTAAAGAGATACCCATTAAATTTAAGCACCGAAGAAAAAGTAAATAAATTGCTCGGTTTAATAAAAACTTGACGAGTGAAAAAAATTATGTTGAAAATATCTTTGTGAGTGAAAATTTGGTGGCTAAAAACAAAGATAACCCAAAATATTATTGCAACAATGTAAAGGTAGAATGTTCTACTTTAGGGCAGAAATGAGATTTGTGCCTTCCCGTTTAATTATGAGTGTTACGATTATTACCCTGAACAATTCACTTTCTATATAAAATTACAGATTCTGGATGTACCTGATCTTACACCAAGAATAGACACGGTTGTAGAAAGTTATCCAATAGATGAACTGCAGAAGTTGGCAGAGAAAGACGAAGAAGGAATTGGTTTTTCCATTTTTACTATGTATCCTTTAAATGTTGATATAAATGGAGATGGGTACGCAGATATAGTATTTCACACCTTTAACTTCATTTATGTAGTAAGTGGAATAGATGGAAGAATTATTCTTGAATATGGAACGGATACTATTTTTACAGGTTCTCCAGCGGTAGGAGATGTAGACGGAGATGGGAAGTGGGATATAGTTCAGGGTAATATAGACGGCGAGATATTTTTACTACATACCTATTTTGATAAAGGTTATGGACCCTGGAGAGAATTCTGCCAGAATCCTCACAATACTTGCACTTGTAGAAGGTAAGTTTTTAAAAAATTAAGGCACATTTTCATCCAATTTTATCCCTTTTAACCCAAATCTCCAACCACTTTCCCCGGTAATCATGTGTGTTGGTCTACAGAGAGGGGGATACCTTTTCCCGTAGCAATTTTTTCCTTTATTCTTTAATTTCTATATTTTATAAATCTTTAAGCAACTTACCAGCAAGGTATTGAAGGGTTGCTCCTCCACCTGTTGATATGTGAGTAAATTCGTTCTCCATTACACCAGCCTTATGGAGCACTGCAATTGTATCTCCTCCACCTACAACTGTTGTTGCTCCTCTCCACCAGCACAAAGCAATTTCCCTTGCTATTCCCGCAGAGCCGTTTTCAAATTCTACTTCTTCAATTTTTCCGAGAGGACCGTTCCAGAATATGGTGGATTTATTTCTTAACTCTTCAGCATATCTCTTCATAGTTTTTGGACCTATGTCAAATCCTTCACATCCTTCGGGTATTTCATCTCCAACAACTGATATTTTTCCTGATTTCTCCCTCACTACATAATCTACTGGAAGAATTATTTTGTTTTTATACTTGTTTAGAATTTCCCTTGCAGAGTTTACCCACTCCTCATCAACTATTTCCTTTCCAACCTTTTTTCCCATCGCTTTTAAAAAGGTATGTGCAACAAGTCCTCCTGTAAGAATCACATCAGCCTTTTGAGCAAGGTTTTTCAGGGCAGAAAGTTTATCTTTCACCTTTCCACCCCCCACCACAACGCAAAAAGGTTTTTCAGGATTGTCCCTTATTTTTTCAAGAACTCCGAGTTCTTTTTTGACAAGAATGCCTATCAACCTTCTTTTAAAATACTTAACCATTCCATTTGTTGAAACATGTTTCCTGTGGGCAGTACCAAATGCTTCAAATACATATATATCGCCAAAGGAAGCAAGGAACTTGCAATATCCCTCATCAGGATTTTTTGAATACCCTTTTTCTCTCGGGTCAAAGCGAAGATTGTCAAGCATAAGAATCTCTCCGGGTTTGAGATTCTGAGCCCCTTTCAGTGAGAATTCATCTATATTTCCCTTTTTAAATTTCACTTCCTGGTTTAGCATGTCCTGAAGAGCATTCTTTACAGGTTCAAGGGAAAGATAAACGGGTGCTTCATTTTCATCCTTCTGCTCATGGTGTGAAGCAATTACTATTGAGGCATCCTTTTTTAAGAGATATTCAATTGTTTGGATAGTATGGGTTATTCTGTAATGTTCAGAGATGAATTCCCCTTTTATTGGAACATTGTAATCAACCCTTAAAAATATCCTTTTTTCTGAGAAAGTTGTAGCTGGGACATCTATTATTGACAGGTATTCCATTTTTTTATGCTAATTTACAATAAAAATAAATTCAAGTTTTTCCATGAATTATTTAAGGCTCGCTATGAATTCCTTTATCCTCTCAAGCCCTTTCTGAATGTTTTCACGAGATGTGGCATAAGAAAGCCTTATGTATCCCTCAGCGCCAAATTCTGCTCCCGGAACAACTCCCACCTTTACTT
>JBBIVP010000136.1:0-5829 GCA_037439705.1 bacterium | reverse complement strand
GATCGGGCACAAACCATGCTCCTGCTTTGTAAAACGAAAATCCACCTGTTCCATTGTTTTTGTATGCTATCGGAATTTTGGCATTTGCCCCTATATCAATGTAAAAATCTGATGAAAGTAAATCAAGGATATCTTTTGTCAAATCAATTAGAAGTCCCACATCACTTTGCGAGAGTTCATTTTTTTCTGGAAGCACATCTTTTATGTAGGAGATTTTGTTTTCATAATTTTCATATTCCTCCTCAACATATTCATTGATGATTTTATTTGTCTTATGAATAAAATCTCCATATGTATATTCCTGTACGGAGGCATTTATTGTGATGCTTATAAGTGGTTTTATAAATGCTAAAGCTGCTGGATTCCAGTAAACTGCTGAGGCGTCGTTAACAACTGCTACATGAGCTCCGGCCATTCCTTTGGCTCTCGCTCCTACATCGTAGAAACGGGCTTCTGCCTTTCCAAAGACAAAAATACTTCCCGCAACTATCAGCCCGAGCTTTTTCTTCATTGACACCTCCTTTTATTTTTCAAAATCCTTATAATTTCGTATAAAGAACAGCTGACAAATATAAAGATACTTATTACCTGAGGAGTTGTAAATGTGGAAAGGAACCAGGCTGGATGATCTCCCCTGAAGAATTCAACCGTCAATCTCAAAACCGAATAAAGTATGAGGAACTGAATCATATATTCTCCGTTGTATATCTTTTTTCTTTTCCTTAAAAGAAGCATTATTCCAAAAATGAGAAGCCCTCCAAGGGATTCATAAAGTTCAGTTGGATGAACCGGGAGTGAATGATTGCTGGCAGGAGATATAAGTCCTTCTTTTATATGTATTCTGTGGGCATAACTTTCTTCGGGAAACCGAACTCCAAATAGAGAATCTGTGGGTTTTCCATAACAGCATCCGTTTAAAAAACATCCTATTCTTGTAAGAAAAACACCAAGTGCTATTGATGGTGCTCCTGCATCAAAATATCTTCCTATGGGAATTCTTTTTCTCCAGGCAACAATAATTCCGGTGATTATGCCTCCGAAAAGCCCCCCGTAAAGGACAAGTCCACCCTTCCACAGGGCAAAAATTTCAAGCAGGTTTCTTTTATAATCCTCCCAGTGTTCAAGTATGAAGAATATCCTTGAACCAATGAGTATTCCTATCATTGTTATCATTGTGGCAGAGATGTAATTTTCTTCTGATATCCCTTCTTTTTTTTGTGCATACCTTGCAGCAATTGTTGTTCCTATGAAGAAAGAAAGGGCGAGCATAACCCCGTATGAGTGAATCGGTATTTTTATGAATCCCAGGTTTATTGTAAAAAGAATTGGTTTCATCTGATCGCCTTCAGAAAGCCGGATATGCTTCTTTCAAGGTCTTCAACCTTATGAGGTTCAAGAGTGAATATAACCCTTTTCCCCTTTATCTGGAAGATCTGTTCGTAATTGATGTTTCCATCTCCGAGAGGAAGATGCTCATCGTATTTTCCTCTGTTATCATGGATGTGCATCTCAAAAAGCCTGTCTCCAAGAACTTCAATCCATATTTTCATTTCAACCTCTGTAAACAGATTTGCATGCCCAGGGTCAAAACAAAATCCAAAATTTTCCGGAGGAAGTTTTGAAAGAAGATAATACAGATTGTCGGGATTCCTCTCAAAAACATTTTCAATTGCTATTTTTAATCCATCTTTTATGCATGCCTCACCTATTTCTGTGAAAGAGCGATATGCATTTTCAGCCCATACGGAATAATTGAAGGAATAATTGTAGTCAAAATATCCGGAATGACATACAATCATATCCGGATGAAATGGCAAAACGAGCCTTATACTGTTTAAAACCCTATCCACTGATATCTTTCTTATATCTTCGTCCCTCGCTCCAAGATTTAAATCTATGTAGGGAGCGTGAAGGGTTGTTTTCAACCCATTTTTTTTCAGTTTTTCTGCTGTTGTTTCTATTGATTTTTCAGAGAGGTTTTTAAGTGCTCCCACATCCACATATATCTCCGGATTTATCCTTCTTCCTATCACATCGTCAATTCTTTCAATAAGCATCTTTATGGGGACATTTATATGAAATGGAGGCTCCATTATTTAAAATGTGAAATCCCAGTAAAACTTAAAAATGGCAAAAACTAAATTTTCTGTATCTGGTGGAAATGTTATTCCTGTATATTTAATTTCAAGATTTAGTCCAGCCCTTCCCGGACCAATTTTTTGAGCTGCTCCCACAATTCCGTTTACGCTCCAGGAGGTTTTGCTGAAATTGTCGTCCGAAAAATAAGCCAGTCCAAAGCCCGGACCAATATAGAGAAAAAGCCTTTCTATATCTCCCAGTGGTTTTATGGAGGCATTGAAATCCAGCCAGATACCTTTTGTGCTATAACTCTCTTTATCAATCTCTCCTCCAAATCCACCGGAAAAAAGTAAATCCAGATAAAACTGAAACCAGTTTTTCAGGTATCCACCCCTCAATCCTCCTCCTATATCAAGATCATGAGTCTGATTGTAGGTATGGGAGATGGCAATCATTGGTGAAAAGTTTGCTCCCACAAATATATAACTTTCTTTTCCCCAGATTAGTTGAGGAAGAAGGAAAATTCCCAAAAAGATGAAGAATTTTTTCATATTGAAATTTTATCAAAAATAAAAATAAAGTCAAGTTAAATTCTCTTTCGGGTTAAGAGATAGTATCCAGGGGTGTAAGGTATGGAAAAGGAGATGGAAGAATGTTTATGTTCCTGAAAATAAGGAGGCTCTTCATAAGATGATAAAGAAAATTGTTGAAATAGGGGGCTTCCCCCATTAGGATATCTTATGAAAATGATAGAAGGAGTAAGCCCATGAAAGTAGGAAACCCTTTCCCCTCAATCTCCCTGAATCCATCGCACTTTTCCCCTCCATCATCATCCACCACCTCACACCTCAAATTAAAATCTTCTTCCACTTAAACAAAATATAAATTCTCATACAAATGGATACTATCTATTAACCAATGACCAATTTTAAAATGTGGAAAAATGGATTTAAAAAGTGGTAAAATTTTTTCAATGAACGAAGAGGGACTTAAAACTCTTGTCTCGCTTGCAGAATTTGAGGGAACGGATCCGTTCGAATTTATTTCCTATGCTCAATGCGGAAATAAAAAAATCCCTCTGTTTAAGGTTCTTTTTACAAATTACTGTGAAAAGAACTGTTTATATTGCGCAAACAGAAGGGACAGGGATGTAAGAAGATTTTCCTTTACCCCTGAAAGCCTTTCAAAAACCTTTTACGAACTATACAGAAGGAAAAATGCGGAAGGAATTTTTATAAGCTCCGGCATCCACCACAATTCTTTGAACACAATGGAAAAAATTCTGGATACCGCCGAGATTTTGAGAAAAAAATATGAATATAAAGGATATATGCACCTTAAACTACTTCCGGGAGCTGATTCTTCATCTATTGAAAGGGCTGTTGAACTTGCTGACAGGGTTTCAATAAACCTTGAAACCATATCCCCTGAAAAACTCAAAGAGATAGCAAATGAAAAAAGTTTTAGAGAACTTCTTTTTCCGCTTGAGTTTGCTCATAAGACAAGGCTGAAAAAGGAAAAAAGAACTGGAATATGCACCCAGTTTATAGTTGGTGCTTGCGGAGAAAAGGATTCTGAGATAATAAAAACGACATTTTTGATGAGAAAGGCTTTCAATCTTGACAGGGTTTACTATTCCGCATTCTATCCTGTTCCACAGACTCCACTTGAGAATCTCAGAGCGGTTTCTAAAAATAGAGAATTCAGGCTCTATCAGGCATTTTATCTTATGAAAAATTACGGAGTAAAACCCGATGATTTTTATTTTGAAGATGGATTTTTGAGGGAAGATGAGGACCCCAAAGAAGGGATTTATAAAAAAATTTTCAAGGGTAAATTGATAGAAGTAAACAAAGCCCCTCTTGAGGTTCTTCTCCTTGTGCCCGGGATAGGGATGAAGACCGCAAAGAAGATACTGGAAAACAGAAGGGTTTTGAGAATAAAACATCCCGTTCAACTTTTGAGAATGGGTGCACGCAGGAAGAGCCTCAAATATCTTCTTATAGATGGAAAAAGTTATGAAAAAGAATATCCCGTTCTTATTTAGGAGGAAAGGCTATTTTCCCGAGCAATAATTTTTCCTCGGAGTCGTTCGGGATTTTTTTCAAAAGGCAGTATCCCATCAAAGCAAATCCCGCTGATTCAACATATTTTTCTGGAAATCCAAATTCTCTGGATAAAGACACATTTTTCAGTTCCTCTTTAAGGCGCTGGAATAAATAAAAATTTTTTGCACCTCCACCACAAAGGATGACCCTTTCGGGTTTGTAGGGAGAGTATCTTTTAATTGCCTGTACGATGCTTCTTATCGTAATTTCGGAAGCGGTGGCTACCGTATCTTTAGGAGAAAGTTCATATTTTTGTGATAGTGACAATAATTTTTTATAAAAGGCGAACCAAACTCCTCCCTTCCTGTGCTTTTTGGAGGCTTTTTCTTAAAAAATGGATGTGAAAGCATTTTCTCAATAATTTTTTCGTCAGGTTTTCCCTTATAAGCAATTTTTCCATCTCTATCCATTTCCTTTCCGAAAAGTATCTTTACTATCCCGTCAATCACCATATTTCCTGGACCGGCATCAAAGGCGAACATTGGTTTTGAATTGATAAAGGTTATATTTGCAATTCCACCTATATTTATTACAGCCCTTTTTTCCCTTGGTGAAAAGAAAAATTTTTTATGAAAAAAAGGAGAAAGAGGAGCTCCTTCTCCGCCACCTGCTATATGGGCGGGTCTGAAATCTCCCGCGGTAATTATTTCTGTTCTCATTGCTATTACCGATATGTCTCCAATCTGCAAAGTTCCTCTTACCTTTAACCTTCCAATTCTTGCAAATTCCGGAAGGTGTCTTATTGTCTGACCGTGAGAGGAAAGGACGGAAATCTCCTTTTTTTCAATTCCAAGAGATTCTATAAACCTGTTTGCGGCTTCAGAGAAAACTTCTGCAAGAGCAAAGTTTGCTCGTGTCAGTTCCTCAATGGTTGAAATTTTTAGAATGAAATTTTTCAATTCCGCAGGATAGGGATAAAAAGCGCCTTTGATAAATTTTATTCCGTTTTTTATCTGGACGAGAGATACATCTATTCCATCAGCTGATGTGCCTGACATCATCCCTATTGCGAGACTCATTTTTTATTTTGCACACCCGCTCTTTTTTAGAATTTCCATTATTTTTTCAGGAGAATAATTGTGACAGGATGAACAGGAATTTCTGGAAGAGACTCTGTCCAGAAATTTTATTTTTTCTGTCATATGCTTCTCGGGAACCTCGTGACAGTATGAACATCCCACATTATTTTTTGAGTGAGGATGGATTAACCACCTGCTTATTCTGTCAGCATGGCAGGGAAGACATTTTGAAGAAAGTTCCTCCATATCCTTAAATTTTTCAAAATACTCATCCAGGAATTTAGCCATTACAGGGTTCGGGGGAGCAACGGTTGGTTTTACAGCAATGAGGTCATATTTGACGGTTGAGGGAGTAGCGAATCCAAGTTTTACAAAGCTGAAAGGTTTTTTTCCGCTCATTCTCAATTGCAGTTTTCCAAGATGCTGTCCCCTTATTGTGGATTTTAAAATCAGTGCCTTTCCTCCTGCTCCCGGTGCACTTAAATAATCCTCTGAATGGGAAGAAATTACCACATCAACCCCTTCCACCATTGGAAAAAATGCCTGGTCATTTGAAAAACCGAGGTGAGAGAGGGCAATCACCACATCCACTTTTTCTTTTTTTGCCACATCTTTTATTTTCT
>JBBIVP010000135.1:0-5844 GCA_037439705.1 bacterium | reverse complement strand
AAAATTTAATTTATCCACGCACACGCTCTACATATTCACCTGTTCTTGTGTCAACTTTTATTATATCTCCCTTTTCAATAAATAATGGGACATTTATAACCAGTCCGGTTGATAAAACAGCGGGCTTTGAACCCCCACTTGCAGTATCTCCCCTTATTCCAGGGGGTGTATCAACCACCTCAAACTCAACAGTAATTGGAAGGTTTATGTCAGTGAGCCTTCCTTTGTAGAAAATTGCACGAACCTCAAGACCTTCTTTCAAAAACTTTGCCTTTTCTCCGAGTGCGTTATTTGAAATGGAGTATTGTTCGTATGTGTTCAAATCCATAAATACAAGGTTATCCCCATCTTTGTAAAGAAACTGTGCATTCTTTTCTTCCAGTTCAGGGACTTCAAATTTTTCACCCGAAGCAAAGGTTTTTGTAATGATATTTCCTGTAAAGATGTTTCTTAATTTTGTTTTAACTGTTGCCTGCCTCTGGGCAACCTTAAGAAAAGAATAATCCACAATCTCATAAACCTCTCCATCTACTTCTATTTTTAAACCCTTCTTGAACTGGCTGGTATCAATCATGGATTTCATATATCAGAATAAAAAATAATTGTCAAATCCATTAATTTACACATTGTCCTTGCCTGATGGCATTTATTGGTATAAAATTCTAAAATGTGTGGAATATGCGGATGGATAGCCTTTAACGGGGAGATTGAAGAAAATGTTCTGATAAAAATGAGGGATTCCCTCATTCACAGGGGTCCCGATGACTGTGGAAGTATAATTTTAACTTCAAAGAACCGCTGGAAAATAGGACTTGCTCACAGGAGATTGAGCATAATAGACATTTCCTCTTTTGGAAGACAGCCAATGACAAATGAAGACAATTCAATTCATTTAGTTTACAACGGTGAGATTTATAATTTTCTGGAATTAAGGGAAGAACTCATAAAAAAGGGGCACAAATTCAGGTCAAGGACGGATTCTGAGGTTATAATTCATTCATACGAAGAGTGGGGAGAGGAGTGTTTCAAAAAATTTAATGGAATGTTCGCCATAGGGCTGTGGGACACAAAAAATGAGACCCTTTTCCTTGTGAGGGATAGAATGGGAAAAAAACCAGTTTATTATTTTGAAAGTCCTCACGGATTTCTGTTCGCCTCCGAGCTTAAAGCACTTCTTCTTCACCCCTACCTGAAAAAAGAGATTGATAAAAATGGACTTGTTAAATACCTCCTTTTTGACTACCTCCTTCCTCCGACCGCAATAATAAAAGGAGTAAAGAAACTCAAATCATCACACATTCTCAAACTTGATTCTTCCGGAAGGATAAAAACATATCCTTTCTGGAATATTCCAGTTCCTGAGAAAATAGAGCTTTCCGATGAAGAGATTGAGAAAGAAATTGTTGAGCTCCTTCTCAAAGCAACAGAGAGGAGATTGATAAGCGATGTTCCACTTGGGGTTTTTCTGAGTGGAGGAATAGACTCATCAAGCGTTGTTGCAATGATGGCGGAAATCCTTCCTCCTAAAGAAATAAAAACCTTCTCCATAGGGTTTGAAGAAAAATCCTTTGATGAATCTGATTATTTTAACCTGATAGCAAAAAAATTCGGGACTGACCATTACTCTGAAAAATTTACAATAAAAAATGCAATGGAGACAATTCCTGAGGTTCTTGAATTTCTTGATGAGCCATTTGCAGACCCGTCTATCCTTCCAACTTACATGCTTTCAAAGATAACGAGAAAAAGGGTTACCGTCGCTCTTGGAGGAGATGGAGGTGATGAACTCTTCGCAGGGTATCCAACCTTTCAGGCGATGAAACTTTCCATGATTTACGAAAAAATCCCGTATTTCATAAGAAAGAACTTCATTGAAAGGATTGTAAAATCACTTCCTGTTTCAACAAAGGATATGAGCTTTGACTTCAAAGCAAAACAGTTTATTAAGGGTATTCCCTATCCCCATCACATAAGAAATCAGATATGGCTTTCAGGTTTTTCACCCGAAGAAATAAAGGAATGCCTTGAGGATGAAGTACTGAAAGAAGTGGACATAGAGAATCCATTTTCTGAACTTGAAGAAATGGGAAATGGACTTTCTGTTATGGACAGAATGATTTACATCTACAAAAGGACATACCTGGCTGAAGACATTCTGATGAAGGTTGACAGGGCTTCAATGGCTGTATCCCTTGAGGTCAGGGCTCCTTTTCTTGATAAGGATTTCGTTGAGTTTGTTTCAAAATTGCCATTTGGAAAGAAGATGAAGGGGCTCAAAATGAAGTTCATCCTAAAGAGGGCTTTGAGGAAATATCTTCCAGAAGAAATAATCTACAGGAAGAAGAAGGGATTTGGCATACCTGTTGCTGAATGGTTGAAGAAGGATTTGAAGGACGATTTGATTAAGACCCTTTCAAAAACTCCTTTCATAAAGAAAGAATCCATAAAAAAAATAATGGACGAGCATATAAGCGGAAGAATTGACCACAGAAAGAAATTATGGCCCCTTTATATCTTTGGGAAATGGGCTGAAAGGTGGCTTTAATGAGGCGGGTTTTCTGTTTCCTGTTTCTCTTTTTTCTGGTTCTGTGCGAGAAAGAGGAATACAGGTTTTCAAACGAATGGCTGAAGGAGAAGAGAATCTATGTTTATGGAACTCCTCCTCTTGATTACCTTAAAGAAATAAATGGGTCTGTGATAGCATGGTCTGTTTATCACGGAGGTTTAAACGATGAAGAACTTGATTATGTTAGAAAACTTCATTCAGAAGGAGTTAAGGTTGCCTCAAACTTTCCAACAATGCAGGCAAGTCCATCTGTTGCAGGGAGCGGTGACCTTGAGAAGTATGCCTGCAGGGACATAAAAGGGGATCCGGTAAAGGCACTCTGGATACAGCCCAATTCTCCATACCTTCCATGCCATAACAATCCTTTTTGGCAGGAGTTTTTGAAAAAAAGGATAAGGGAGCACATAGACGGAGGGGTTGATGCAATTCATTTTGATGAGATTGAGGGAATTGGCGGACACCTGTACATTGCTGGATTCTGTGAATACTGCATGCGCGGATTCAGAAATTTTCTTTCTCAAAAATACACTCCCTCTGAACTCAAATCCCTTTTTGGAATAGAAAAAATTGAGGACTTTGATTACAGGGAATATCTGATTTCAAAAGGTGCAAGGGGAATATGGGATGACCCGAACAAAAAACTCATGAAGGAATTTGTTCTCTTTCAGCTGAAATCAAGAAAGGAGCAAATTGAAGAACTGATAAGATATGCCAGGGATTATGCTGGAAGGGATCTCGCTTTTGGAGGAAATCTTTTTTTCTTGACTCCAAACAAACAGATATTCATTGATGACCTTGATTTTTCGGTTTCTGAAAATTTTGTGGAACAGCCTCCATACGGTAAATATCTCGGCACTTATCTCCTTGCACGAGCCATATCAGAAGAAAAACCATTTGTGTTTTTTCCAAACATAATTGACCTGAAATTTATGAGCCTCCTGAACAACTGGGATTCCCTTCCTCTCAGAATTATGGGAGCTGGTTCCGCTGGAGAAGGATTTTTGATTCCGTATAAAGCATATGTTTTTGGAGGTGGAATAAGCACGGTAAAGGGAAGGGCAACCGCTCCACCTGAAAAAATAAAAAATTATACGGGAATGCTCGTTCACAATCCGGATATTTTCAGCGGAGAAATAATAGGAGAAACTGGAATCCTTTACGATTTCTCCTGTGCCCTTGAAGAATATACTGAAGGTGGATTTGCCTACCCTTACATTCCATCAGGAAAGGTTCACACAGGTTCTCTCGGAATGGCTATTTATTTACAGGAAAAACATATCCCATTCAGGTTCATTTACGAAGGGGATGGAGAGTTTGTGAAGAAAGAGCCCGGGGATATAAGAGGATTAAAATCAGTCCTCGTTCCATATCCTCCATGCGAAAAATTTGACAAGTTCAATCTTTTGAAAACCGCAGAGGAAAAGGGGATTCCTGTGTATTTTGTTCCTGAAGCGTACAGAATATGGAATGGTGAAAGACCTGATTTTAAGTTTTTAAAATCTGAAATCCTTTTCACGGATGCAGACGAAAATATCGGTATACTCCTTAGAAGGTCTGATAAAGGTCTATTCACTCATTCACTGAACTATAATTATTCCTTTGAGCACGGTTTTAAGAAACCAGAGCCATTTTTCCTGAAGATATGCCTGAAAGAAAGGCTCAAAAACAAGGGAAAAACAAAGACTCCTCAGGAAGAATGGAAAGAGATTGATATAAAATTAGAAGGCGATTGCTTTTCTTTTACGGTTCCTGAATTTGAAATATACAGGGTTGTGGTTATGTGGTATGAATAAACAAGAAGCTGTTTTTAAACTCTCAAATTTAAAAGAGAAGTTGTGGAAATGAAGAAGAGGATAATCAATGTAAGAGTGGTACCTAATGCAAAGAAGAATGAGATTATACAACAGGCTGATTGCTTGAAAATTAAAGTGACAGCACCACCTGTTGAAGGAAAGGCGAATGAGATTTTGATTGAGGTTCTTGCAGAGCATTTTAATGTGAAAAAGAGCGCAATAAGAATAATAAAGGGCGAAAGGTCAAGGAATAAGATGGTGATGATTGAGGAAACATAAATAATGGTATCTATGTCTGTGTTGTTCTACAAAAAGCACATTGAAAGAATTTGAAATGTGATATCGGAAGAGAGGTTATTTATAGATTTCTACATTCTCACATTCTATTTCAGTTATTTGATTTTTTTAACCCATTCTGTAATTGTCCTCTTAACCGTGTTCCAGTCAATTCTCCAGAGCATTTTGGGCATTTTTTCTTTTTCAGCATCATCAAAGTAAACCAGACCATAAAGCACATGTGCAATATCTTTGACATGAAATTTCTTTTGATAATAGGACAACATTTTGTCTAATGGTAAACCTTTTGTTCCTATGGCGTATATATCCACAAAGTCCTTTTTTGAGCCCCGTTGTGCCACAACGGAAATCTTCATAGTTGCGAGGTCTTCCAGCGAGGCAAGTGGGCACTTAAATGTATTTAAAAAAAACAATTTCCTTAATAACGGATACCTGAATTCAATAAAGCTTACCTTCACATTGTTGATTGTTCCGTGAAGTGTACCGCGAGCAATTTGTTCGGTTTCGAAGTTGATATTATGCTTCCGCAATTCCTTAGCAAGTATCATCGGGTCAGCGATGGTTTCTTCTGTAAACCAATCAAGGTCAATTGATTTACGATGTCCAAGATGCAATGCAACAGCAGTTCCTCCAGCAAGATAAAAATTCATTTCCTGCATCAGATTACCAAGTTGTTGAATAACTTTTTTTTGCCTGGGGGTAAGGACTTCCAGAAAATAATTCATCTTTTTGTTCTGTTTTCCCAGGGTGAGGACTTACAAAAATTTATCCAGGCATTAAGTTTTCTTTTGTTAATGTTGAGTATAACCCCCCAGTATCTGAGTTTTCTTGCATCCAATCCCCTGCCTTTATGAGATTCTATCCATGAGAGAATTGCTGAATCACCCGCTGTTTTTCTTAACCATTGAATGCTTTTCCAGTTGCCGGATTCAAGAATTCTTCTGATAATTAAGTCTCTGTCATTTTCCCAGGATAATGAGTCAAAATCGTAATCCCAGAAAAGTTTATTGAGCCATTTTGGAAGACGGATACGCTTCGGAGATTTGTTTTTTATTCCGGACACAATTATATTATATCTTCTTATCAATCAATTTTCCATAATTCGTCGGGATAATTTTCTGGAAACAAACTCGTTTTTTATTTTTTTGGAAAACTTAAGATATGAGCGGCATTAAGGAATGAGAGATG
>JBBIVP010000134.1:0-5861 GCA_037439705.1 bacterium | reverse complement strand
TCAAAGACGAATTTTTTTCAAATTTATTTTTCCGCCTGCTGGATGGACGAGTTCTGTAAGGACATTACACGGACCCCCTGCACCCTGATCGTGGATGCTCAAAATTGGATTTTTTTCTCCCATTTCAATACAGGCTTTTATAACCCTCTGAACCTTCTGTTCCATCTCCGCATCTCCCCTCTGAACTGCGTTAAAATCAAGTTCCTCAGATTGTGCACCTGAAATCATACTTGATGCAGAACCACCTCCAATACCTATCCTGTAGGCGGGTCCTCCTATCATAACTATGAGCATTCCTTTTTGTGGCTCGAACTTTTTAATGTGAGCCTCGTCTATTTCTCCAACCCCTCCTGTAAACATTATTGGCTTTATCCATTCCCTTCTTTCTCCATTCGGAAGCTTCAAGCCAAAGGACCTTGTAAATCCCTGAATTACTGGCTCTCCAAATTTATTTCCGTAGTCCGAGGCACCGTTGCTTGCCTGAATTTCAATCTCAAGTGGTGAAGCAAGGTTTTTAGGGTATTTAAACCTTCTATCCTCCCAGGGAAGCCTGTAACCCGAAATGAAAAGGTTGCCAACACAATAACCGGTGGTTCCTGCAATAACAATCCCACCCCTTCCAACCGCCTGCACATCCCTTATTCTTCCTCCTGTTCCTGTTTCTGCTCCAGGAAATGGCGCCACTCCTGTTGGAAAATTATGGGTTTCTGCTGTAAAAACAGGGTGTAAGGTTTTCTCCACGTCTTTGAAAGGAGATGGTTTTCCTGGAGATTCTGGAATTATAGTTTTTACAGGTCCTCCCCTTATGGCGCTTGAATTGTCTCTGAATGCAATCAAACTGTTTGAAGTTTTTGAAAATAAGGGTTTTTTAATGATATCAAGAAGGGATGATGGAATCTCCTTTCCATCAATCATAAGTCTTCCCTTGAAAAACCAGTGCCTTGAATGTTCGCTGTTCGCCTGTGCAAGTTGAAAACACTCCACATCCGTCGGATTCCTTTTGAAAAGATTTACAAAAATGTCATAGTAATAATCTATATCCCAGCTGTCCATTCCAAGACCCATTTCCCTGTTAAGCTCTTTAAGAGCAGTTTTGCCCTTTTCTATGAGCGGAATTATTCTTACCTCCTTGGGCTCAAAGTCAATTTTAAATCTCTTAATCGGTTCAGGGTATATACATTCGGTCATCCTGTCATATAAAAGATTAATTATCTCAGGGCTATCATTTTTAAGAATATACCTCCTTGACCTCTCAACCCTCCTGACTTTTTTAAGTCCACAGGCATGAAATATGCTTATCGCATTTGTAGAATATGGAGTTTCAAAATTCATCCTGGGTCCAACTTCAATCACTTTTCCTTTAAGAAAAGGGATATCCGAAAAATTATGAGGCTCAAAGGTTTCAGAAAGAAGCCATTTCAAAATTTTCATCTCTTCTTCGTTCAGTTCATCAGAAATCTCTATGTTGAAACAGTACTCAAAATCCAGAACGAATTCTTTTAGTCTATCTGGCTCAGTCCTTCTATAAAAATGCAGAATTTTTTCCATTTTTATGATTTTATCAGACGACTGATTAAACTCAATTGGAATTTTGTTTGAAAAGAACCTCAAAGAATGTTAAAATTTAAAAAAGGAGGTTATTATGAAAAAGTGGGTTATAATAATGGGAGTTATAATTCTTTCATCCTGCACGGAAGAAAAATGTAAACCTCATTTTACCTCATTATATCCTGAAGAAAGCAATCTAACAATTGATGAAGGTAAGCCTCTTGATTTTTCAGTTTCTGTTACAGGATGTGTTGGAAACGAGAAATTCATTCTTACATGGACGCTGAACGGTGAAGAGAAGGAGAGTGGCTCGTCAATGAAAATTTTTGCCTGTCAGAGCCTCATATCGGATAGACCGGTTGAAGTAAAGGTCACTGCAAAAGAAATTATAAGTGGTTATGAATTTTCCCACACATGGAACCTCAAAATAAATGACCTTCCACCTGTAACACAACCGCAGGAGGTAAAGGATGCGATAAATCTGATAAAGGGATTTAATCAAACAGAAACTAATCACTTTGGATTTGATGCCCTTTATGATTCCGAGAAAAAAACATTTTATTATCCAGAAAATTCAACAACCCCGAGGAAGAAAAAAGCATTTGAGGACGCTGTAAAGACCTTTGACAATTACCTCTCCCAGAACTACTGCGACTTTAATGCTCATTATGCAAATGTGATCGCAAAGGGGGTTTTACTTCTTACAACGGTTGAGGACAGATTCAAAAATAGGAGTTCTTTATCTGCTGAAGACATTATAAAAATTGTGGATGAGGAGGCTTTGCCCATCCTGAATCATCTTCTCCTCGTAAAGCAGGAAGCGGATGAAAATTTTTCGTTCAGGGTTAAGGATTTGTGGGTTGTGATTTTCCACGATAACCCTGAAACCTCTAACAACGAATCAATAAAAATTAATTTCTCTGGTGAATACGATTTGACGGATGTCCATTTTGCAACAGTAGGTTTTGAGATGGGTCTCGGTTATTTCAATATGGGAAGGGCTTTTAATGGTATATTTGATTTTGGATTAAAAGTCCCTGATGAATTTGAGGTTTTCAGCCTCTTTGCTTCACCTCAATCTCAATTCATCGTTGAGAAGGAAATCATAAAGAAGATGGAAGAGGACCCATCGTCTTTGACCCTTGTGGGAGCGGGTGGTGAAGAGGGAAAGGCATATCTTCAGACAGCAAGGGATTATTTTCTAAAAGGAATAAGGGATGTCTTAAAAGCAATTGAACTCCTTATGAATGAGAAGGATGACCAGTCAGATGATGTAATAAGGTACTGGGACTGTGGTCCTGATGGGGTATGTCCTGGGGATGTTGATGAGAGGCTTGATAAAACAAAGTCCTGCGATGAAACCTCATACATTGACTACAACCTGAACGGAGAATGCAACAGGGCACACTGTGAAACAATAGGAGCAAATCCGGATGACTGCGAGCAAAAGGATTCTGGCGAAGGGAATGGGGCTTTTGATTATCAGGAGCCCGTTGGAACAGAGATGGTTTATTTTCATACAGACCAGAAGAGAAGATATACATTTCCTCTAAACGATACAGTATTGAGGGGACTAAACGAGGTTGCAAGAAATCTCATCGGTCCTGACCCATTTGACTACGATGCGGTTCTCGGGGTGGGTAAGGGAACAATAAAAACACTTTTAACATCCCTCGGCATTCCATATCCCGAAATAAGGCTCTATGAGTTCTTTGACAATCCGACCTCAATAAGGAGCCTCTTTCCTTTATACAGAAAATCAACCCAGACAATAATAATTGAAATAGAAACAGAACCATTTGAAGATGTAGGTATTGACAGAAAGAAAAATTCGGAGGAAAAGCCAGGACAGTCGTGGGGAAGCCCTGCTTCTTTATGCGATGACAAAAATCCTTTTGACACCTGTCACGATAACCTTGATTTAGACTGCGACCCCCTCTGCAACTCAAACGATGGATATGACAATGATGGTGATGGAAAATGCTCTCCTGACGATTGCAAGGTTCCAAACTCTCCTTGTGCTATTGAAAGCAGTGCAGGAAAGGTTACCTGTGATGATGTAACGCAATATGGAACCATCTCTTACAACGCGGATGTGGGCGTTGAGGGAGATTTTGGATTCAATTTTATAGATTTAAACAAAAATGGCGAACATGACCCTGGAGAGCCATCAGAGCCATTTGAAGATGTAGGAATAACCTCTGGAGGAAAAGATTTTGGAGGGGCTGGTAATAATAAATTTGATAGAAAAGACATCCCTCATTACTGGCCCACAGGTCAAGATGTAGGGGGAAATCATCCAGGAATTGAGGTTGACCCCAAGAATGGAACCTCTCAGGACAAAAATGGAATGCTCATAGACCTCTATTATGCCTTCTTCCCAGACCCTACATTCAGCGGCGTTATAACATTTCCAGACCCTGTAAAAAATACAGAGGGTGAAACCCTCAACAAAAATGCAGTTCTTTTCCGGTTTATCTTCAAAACCATTGAGATGATGAATATGCTTGCACCGAGCGTGATCGGAATGGCGCAATGAAAAGGATAATAGTTCTTTTAACAATTCTTCTCCTTTATGGATGCGGTGAAGAAGAAAAAGAACTTCCACCATATCCAGTAACCACCGCTAATCCAAAAGGAGGAATTTATCCTCAAAGTTATACTTTGACCGTTGATCTTATAACGGATAGACCAGCGGTTATTTATTACACCCTTGATGGCTCAACCCCTGAGATGGGAAGGGGAAACACATTAAAGGGGAAAAGCCCTGTTAAGGGAATAAGAATAACAGAGGATACAGTTCTAAAATTTTTTGCAGTAGATAATAACGGAAATGTTGAAAAGGTGAAGTCTGAGAATTATATAATTGACCTTCCACCAATTTTGGAGGCGGAACCTCCCGGAGGAATATACAAATCTCCACAGATGGTCGTTATCTCGTGCAATGAACCCTGTGAAATCTACTATACACTTGATGGAAGGACTCCAACGGAAGAAGATTATGACGGAATGGGAAAAGATAGCACGAGCATTGATGTTTCATCTGACCTTGTTTTAAAATTTTTTGCAAAGGATTTTGCAGTCCTTCCCATGGAAGGAGCAGAAATTCCACTTCCAAACAGAACAGAGGTCTTTACGGAGGAGTATTTCATTGATCAGATATCTCCAACACTTTCAATAAATCCTAAAGGAGGATGGTTCAGCACAAAGGTATCTGTTTCAATAAGCGCCTCCGAATCAGGAACCATCTATTATACCATAGATGGATTTGACCCCTCAGAAGACCCTTCAGATGATGTGACGGCAGGCGGGCACACAAATAGAGCAGATACATCCACAACGGTTTTGATTGAAGACCATACCGTTCTCAAGGCATTTGCAAAGGATACCGCAGGGAACTATTCTCCATTTTATCAGGAAAATTACAGAATAGGACCCGCACCAATGGTATTCGTTTCACCGCTTCCCGGAATTTACAATACCAATCCGCTAATCATTCAGGTATCAACTGAGCCGGCAACCTCTTACATTTCTTACACAACAGATGGAACAGAGCCACAGTTCCCGAATCCACCATCCTGTGCAACACCATGCACAGTTCCAATTACCAGTGAGGGAATAACGATTCTAAAGGTAATGGCTTCTGACGGAACCAACAACGATAAGGTCAGAAGCTACAGGTATGAAGTTGATTCCATACCACCTTCAACTGAAGCAGACCCTGCTGGTGGAGTTTTTGATAAACCTGTCTCTCTTACTTTAACTGCAAATGAGGATGGATGCACTGTTTTCTATAGGCTTGATGACTCAGACCCATCTCCATCAAACCCTTCAACCGTATCAGCACCCTCTCCTGTAACCGGAATCTCAATAAACAAGGATACAACTGTAAAGTTTTATTCCGTTGACAGGGCGTATAACAAAGAACTAACAAAGTCCGTGACATTTCAGATATATGGCTCATTTGTTGAAGAATTTCTTGATACCCAATATATGGATCCAGCAAATACAGATGCAGAATGGGATACAACATGGAGGGACCCGAACTCAGGAGAGGTAAAAGGTGCACTCCACCTTCCAAGGGGAAGCCCTGAAGAGGAAGGAAGAATTACCCTTTCAGGTGGAATAAACGACATTGAACTTTACGGAAACATAGCATTCGTATCCACCAATGCCCAGATTATTATGGTAAGCATTCAGGACACATCATCACCTTCGGTTCTCGCAACTTATAATGCTTCGGCAACAGAAGCACCTATCGGAAAAATTTTTATAAGGGGAAAAGAACTATTTGCCTCAACAAGCCTAGGTTT
>JBBIVP010000133.1:0-5888 GCA_037439705.1 bacterium | reverse complement strand
TTTGCCCCTTTCGGAATTATAAACTTCTTTTAACATTTCCTCTCCTGAAAGTGTTTCCCCCCTTTTTCCAATTAGATAATCAACTTATCCTTTATCTCTAAATCTTCTCAGGGTTTTCAGATAGGGTAGGGTCTCCTTCTTTTTGCTTGTTTTCAGAACACCCTTTCCCATAAATTCTACGAGTTTATAAGCTGTATCAAGATAAGGGATGTCTGCCGATTTTCCAAGTATTGTTCCAATCCCAAAAGCGTCAACAGGCGCTCCTCTTTTCAGAAGATTATGAATGCTTTATTCATCCAGGCTCCCTGAAACCATTATTTTTACATCTTTAAATCCACTTCTGTCAAGAATTCTCCTTGCCAGTTTCGTTTCACTGAGGAGTTCACCGCTGTCAATCCTTATTCCTTTGAGGGATTTTCCATATTTCTTAATCTCCCGAGCGACATCAATTGCGTTTTCAATTCCTTTTTTCACATCAAATGTATCCACAAGAAACACAATGTTTTCGTATTCTTCTGCATACTTTTTAAAAGCCTCTTTTTCATCTCCAAATGCAAGTATGTAAGAATGAGCCATAGTTCCATACACAGGAATTGACAGTTCCTTTCCAGCGAAAAGGTTGGATGTTCCGTCAAATCCACCTATAAAAGAAGCCCTTGCCACATGCCAGCCTGCTTCAAGTCCATGAACCCTTCTCAATCCGAAATCTACAAGAAGTTTTGAAGGAGCGACACTTCTTATCCTTGAAGCCTTTGTGGCTATAAGGGTTTCAAAAGTGAGAATGTTGAGAAGAGAACTTTCCAGTATCTGGGCAACAGGAAGAGGAGCTTCAACTGCAAAAAGCGGGATTGTGTGAGTTGCAATTGTGCCTTCTTTTAAAGAATAAATTTTTCCTTCAAATTTAATTTTCAAAAGATAATCAAGAAATGAAGGCTTAAAAATTTTAAGAGATTCAAGATATGAGATTTCTTCCTCACTGAAACCAAAATTTTCTATGAATTCAATCACCGGACCGAGTCCTGCATAAACTACATATCCTCTGTTTTTCGGAAGTTCTCTGAGATAAACCTCAAAAACCGCTTTTTGAAGCAATCCTTCCCTTACATATACTTGTGCCATTGTCAATTCATAAAGGTCAGTTGATAATGAAGAAAGAAATTCTCTCATCCCTTTTAATCCCATTCTATTGAAGGTTCTAAAGAAATCAAGTTGCCTTTTAAAAAATTTTCCCTCCGATAATAATCCCATAATCTCACTCATAAAGGTGGAATGAATAGGGGGCAGTTGTAAATAATTCTGTGTCCGTTTTATTAGGGCGGAGGGCAATCCCCAAAAATATCCCCTTCCTTTTTCAGAGACCATAGAAAATTTTGCTTGACATTTTATTTTTCACTGGTATATCTTGAAAAAAATAAACAAAAGGAGAGGTGAAGTATGAATAAAGCAGAAGTAATAGAAGGGATAGCAGAGAAAGCAGGTTTAAGTAAGGCGGCTGCAGCAAAGGCACTTGATGCCTTTATAGAAGTAGTAAAGGGCGCTTTAAAGAAAAAAGGAAAGGTGGCACTTCCGGGCTTCGGAACTTTTTCCGTGGTCAAGAGAAAAAAGAGAACAATGAAGGCACCGGGCGGAAAGACCGTTGAGGTGCCAGCAAGACTTGTTCCCAAGTTTAAAGCAGGGAAAGGGTTAAAAGAGGTAGTAAAGTAATCATCTTTTTCTATCCCGAGAGAAGGAGGGGAGGGATAGAAATGAAAAGAAGAAGTTTATTTTTTTCTTTTATTTGGATCATAAATTTATAAAACCCTTCCCCCTTCTAAATTGTTATTTTTTCCTTATATAAAATTTCTTTTCCAGAACCTTCATCTTCTCAACAATACCTCCATACTCAAGTTCATCGTATGGAAGCATTGCAGGTCCTGAAAATCCCTGTCTTCTTATCTCAATTGCCTTTTTTGCTGCCTCTAATCTTATGTAATCCCAGAAAGGATGGTCAAAGGCATCTGCCGGTTCTGTAAGTTTACCATTGTGAACGCAAAAAGCAGCGCAGGAAACTATAGGTGGTCCGTCAAAATAGGAAACGGTTGAATGAAGTTTAACTGGCATAAGTGGACCGGTATGGCTTCCCCTCATAAAACCCGCTACATAATGAGATATTACAAATGGCGATAAAACCTCTCCTGTAGCAGGAAAAACTCCCTGAACCCGAACAAGCATTATAGGGTCATCTTTTCCCACATATTTCCCTGCTATATTTCTCAGCCTTGTTGTGCTTACAGAAACTGCTATTTCTCCGGTTTCCTTGCTCCAAATGGATTCAACAACAAACCTTTCATTGTCCCTCAAAAGAGCTGCTATATCATACAATTCTTCCGGAGCATTAAGTTCTATAATTCTGTCTCCATGTGTGTAGTTTACATCCATTATTACAAATCTGAATCCCTTTGACATCTTCGGAGATAGCATCAATCCTGCACAGTGCATCGGGTCAGCAAAAGCAAGGTAAAGGGGAAGATTATAGGCTCCAGGGTCGGTTTTATCCGCTGCGAAAAGAAGGAATGGTTCGTTTTCCCTTTCTTCTATTTCCATTTCTGCAACAGCAGGTCCTGCGCCCCTTATATTTCCAGAGAATGCATCTTTCAAAAGGTCCTGTCCCGCTCCATAAAGTCCCTGTCTTTTTGCTACCTCTGTTCCAGCCTTGAAAGCATCCCAGGCAATTCTATGAATTTTTTCATTGGAGGTTCCACCTTCATGCGTCATAAGGATACAAATGTCATCTCCTGTAAAACCAACATAACTATCTATTATGTCCTTGCTTTTTGCTACATGTTCCCTTACGGTTTTCAATACCTCTTCACTCGGTCTTATGTGCCCCCCTATGCTTCCTATGTCAGCCTTTATAGCGGTAATCGTCATCCTCATCTTTTACCTCCTTAACTTTTTGTTTTAATTTTTTATTACAATTTTCATCAAAAAGCAATTCTTTCCTCACGAAAGCCCTGATTTCTGTAGTTTATACTTGAGCGCGTTGATAAAAATTTTTATTTGACAGAGAAGTAAAATTGTGGTATAATTTTTGCAAAGAATGAAGAGGAGGAAGAGACGAAGAAAGCAGTAATAGGAACTTTAATAGGGGTGTTTTTTCTTTATGGGTGTGGAAGGGAGGTAAGGCAAGAGGTGAAAATAGAGGTTTCAGGGAGCGTTTCTGAGCTTATTACAAGTGGCGAATTTTCTTTAAAGCCTGCTGATGGGGCGATTGTGAAAATGCAGATGGATTTCAACGGAGATGGGAAAATTTTAAATAATGAAATTAGAAAAATTAAAGTTGATTCTCTTGGTAAGTTTGAGGTTTCAATGTGGAGCCCCCGGGATTTCAAGGGAAATGCGGTTCTTATTGTTGAAAAGGATGGTTATGGAAGCATTATTAAAACCTTTCCTTCAAAAGGGAGTTTTCAGACCAGTATAGTTTTGTATCCGAAAGAAAATGCCACCTGCAAAAATGGAAAATGCTATGTCCCATCAAAAAAGATAATTGTTGAAAACATTCCGGAAAATGCAGTTGGTGGGGAGATGGCAGTTTTCAATCCTGTGAGGGAATCCGATGTGTTTCCGGGAAATTTCTTTGACAGCGAAGGGAAGATGCTCATTTCAACCGTATTCGGAGAGATAAAGCTTTACGATGAGAATGGAAGTGAGATAAAGGACGGAAAAGACATAAAGGTGAAGATGCTCATTCCCGTTGATACATATTCAACTCTTGATGACCTGAATCCTGAAACAGAAAGGGTTGAGGTGCCAATGTTTTATTTTGATGAGGTGAAGGGGGTATGGGTTGAAAGTGTTGAGGGATGGCTTGAATATGAGGGAGGAAAAGAGGTAAAAAGGGAAGAATTACAAAACATAAAAGAGGGGAAATATGCAGGGAACATTTACAGTGTCTTTTATGCACCACATCTTTCGTGGTGGAATGTGGACTGGAAAAATCCTTATGTTACATGTCTGATGGGGAGGGTTTTGATAGATGGGGTTGTGCAATCGGGCGTAGATGTGGAAGGAAATGGTGTAAATTATACTATTCCAGAAGAAGGAACAATCTCATGCATTAATACACCATGGGGATTTACCACATGTTTTCAGATAGGGTCTCGTTTTATCACACGGGCACGCACAGATGAAAATGGCTGGTTTGTTCTTTCAGTGTTCAAATCCGAGCCGGAGGGTAAGGACGAGGATGGTGATGGCATAGCAGGAGAGGTTCATAAGAGCACAATAACTATCTCCTACTACGGTCAGGTATGGAATGCAGGAGAGTTCATTTCACCACAAAGGTATTCACCGCTTACCGAAATGAACCTGAATTGTTATCCCCCAGATTGCGCCTGTGAAAACATCGGAGATATAAACCTTACTACTTCTTCATCTACTTCTTCACCCTGTGAACTCTACGGAATTGTTAAGTATAGCGGAATAGAAAGCATATCCTATGGTTCAGGAAGTCCTCCGTCCCCTGGTTCCTCTGTTCCCGGAGTGAATGTGGTTATCTTTGATGAAAATATGTCTCCTGAAAGGAGAAATGAAATATGTGTAAAAAATGGAACTGATTTATGTGTTTCACAAAGGACGGATGATTCTGGAAGATTCCATATTTATTATGCAGTTGATACATCTGCCACATATTTTGCAAATCTTGTTCTGAAATCAGGGGAGGAGGAAGAGGGGTTCAGTGGGAGTGGTGTAATATCGGGTTGTCCATCATCTTCGCCTGATAATCCATATATTATTACGGTGGATTACTATTACAGAGGAAACGAGAAATATCCGACAGCTCCCCAGGCAGTTACAGCCTCTGCTGAATGTGGTGAGCTTGTTTCTCTTTCCTGGATTGACCGTTCCGACAACGAAGATGGATTTCTAATTGAAAGAAAAAAAGCAGGAGAAAATTATCAACTTCTTGCGGACCTTCCTCCTGATACGGTTTCCCATTACGATTCAACCACGAGAAGGGATACATCTTACTGTTACAGGGTTATTGCTTACAGGACAGAGGGCGGAGTTAAGTATACTTCGTCTTCTACTGAATTCTGTTTCACAACACCTTCAAGATTCTGTCCGCCTCCTCCACCATCACCTTCAAATCTTTCTGGAAATATGAGTGCATCACTTGTCTCTCTTACATGGAAAGAAGTTTCAAGGGAAAGAGGATATAAGATTACAAGAAGAATTGTAACCGATGGTCCCTGCAGTGAAGGAGGTGGAGAGCTTCCCATAGAGACGGTTTACAATCTTGGTTATGTTGAGATAGGAACTGCCGGAGAAGATGCTCAAGCCTTTACCGATTCAAGAGTTAAACCGCTCACCTGTTATTGTTACAGGGTTTTTGCATTCAACGATGCAGGGAATTCAGGTTCATCAAATCCGTTCTGCGGGGTTGTTCCGGAGTGCAATGAAGGTGAAACAAGAATTTGCTATACAGGTCCAGTGGGAACCCTCGGAGTTGGAATCTGTACTGCCGGGATTCAGACCTGTTCATCTGGAAGGTGGGGAGTTTGTGATGGTGAAGTTCTTCCTTCAGACGAAGTTTGTGATGGGTGGGATAATGACTGCAATGGATATGTTGATGAAGGAGAAAACCTTAATGGAAGCCTTCCTTTCTATCTTGATAACGACCAGGATGGTTATGGAGCCAACGATGTGAAATACCTCTGTCATTCTCAAACGCCATATTCAGCCAGTCAAAACGGGGATTGTGATGACAATAATTTCTTCTTTAATCCAGGTGCTCAGGAAATATGCGACGGATATGATAACAAATGTGATACGAATGTTGATAAAGGATGTTCCTGCAACAACGGAGAAAACCAGTCTTGCTATTCCGGACCCCCGGGAACAGAAGG
>JBBIVP010000132.1:0-5994 GCA_037439705.1 bacterium | reverse complement strand
CTTTCAAGGAGGGCAACAGGAAAGACACTTTATATCCTTGATGAACCCACAACTGGGCTTCACTTTCATGATGTGAAAAAACTCCTTAATGTGCTTTCACTCCTCGTGGACCAGGGTAATACAGTAATAGTTATTGAGCACAATCTTGAGGTCATAAAGTGCGCTGATTACATAATAGACCTCGGTCCAGAAGGCGGAGAAAGAGGAGGAGATGTTGTGGCAACAGGAACTCCCGAAGAGGTGGCTCAGAATCCAAACTCCTATACAGGACAGCATCTTTTGAAGGTTCTTCAGGGGAAAATTACTAAGGATTTATTGAAAAGAGTTTTATGAAAGAATATATTTTGAAAAAAAAGGAGGTAGAGCAGTAGAGTTTAAACATCGTATAAATTACCAGATAAGAGCAAAAGTCGTCCGTTTGATAGGAGAAGATGGAAAAAATAGAGGAGAGGTTCCATTGAAAGAAGCGCTGAAATATGCGGAAGAAGTAGGGCTTGACCTTGTAGAGGTTGCTCCTGATGCAAATCCTCCTGTTTGTAAGGTTATGGATTACGGAAAGTTCAAATACGAAATGAAAAAGAAAATGCAGTCTGCTAAGAAAAAACAGGCGCAGGTGGTTGTCAAAGAAATAAAGCTCAGACCAAAGATAGAAGAACATGATTATCAGGTTAAACTCAAACACCTGAGGAGATTTCTTGAAGAAGGGAACAAGGTAAAAGTTCTTCTTACTTTCAGGGGAAGGGAACTTGTGTACATAGATAAAGGAATGAAATTGCTTGAAAGAATTTTGAAAGATGTTGAAGATATAGGAATTCAGGAAAAACCGCCGGTTAAAGATGAGAGGGCGATTCTTTTGACGATATTACCTCATAAGAAAGGAGGAAAAAGTGCAAAAGTTAAAGACACACAGTGGAGCAAAGAAGAGGTTCAGAATAACAGCGAAGGGAAAAATTAAGTATAAGAAAAGTGGTTTGAGACATCTTCTAACGGGCGAATCAAGGAAGAAGAAAAGACAGCTGAGGAAGCCTGCTATAATGGAGGCAGAACTCGGTAAAAGGCTAAAAAATACCTATTTGCCATAATAAATAACAGGAGGCTTTAGAAATGCCAAGAGTTAAAGGTGCTCCAAAGTCAAGAAAAAGGAAGAAGAAGTTATTTAAACAAACAAAAGGCTACTGGGGACAGAGAAAAAATGTTTACAGGAGGGCAAAGGAAACTTTAATAAGAGCCCTGCATTTTTCAACCATTCACCGAAGGAGAAAAAAGAGGGATTTCAGAAGGCTATGGAATATAAGGATAAATTCAGCGGTAAGAGAGGAAGGTTTTTCTTATAGTAAGTTTATGGGACTTCTCAAGAAAAAAAATGTGGAATTGAACAGAAAGGTCCTTTCAGAAATCGCAATAATGGATGCGGAGGGGTTTAAAGAAATAGTGAGGTTCGCCACTTCTTGAAGAAAGAACTTGAACTTTTCATTTATGGCTGATAAAAGTTATTTTATGAAGAAAATAAGACTTATTGCAGTAATTTTTCTCACAGTATTCCTGATAGCGTGTATAGAGGTGAGGGAAGAGATAAAGATAAAACTTGATGGCTCAGGAAGTATGAAGGTTTATTACAGGGTTTCAAAGATGCTTTACACAAGTATTGAAAAAGGAGAGATGACCTCCCTTTATCCTTTAACTCCAAGGGACATTGAAAGGTCCGCCAAGAACAATCCTCATATAAAACTAAAAAAGGTCTTTACCGAAACAAAGGGAAGAGATGTTTATATAACCACAATTCTTGATTTTGATAGATTTGACTCTCTCACTCAACCTGGAACTGTTTACAGCCTTAAAGAAGGAGAGGATTATGTGGAGGCAATGATAAAGATAAGGGTTCAGCCGAGAAAGAAAAAAGAGGAAAGGGAGTTGCAACAGCAGATAACAGATATGATGATAAAAAACCTTGAGGCATACAGAAACAAAATCACGATAAGCACACCGACAGAGATTATAGATTCAAATGCTGATCAATGGGAAAAAAGGGAAGCAAGGTGGGAAATCCCTTCTTCAATTTTTTATACAGGAGCAGAACAGGACATAGTTCTTTGGGTAAAATACAGAAAAAACCCTTCACTCTTTGAAAGGGTGAGGGATATTTTTAGATGAGGTTATTTTTTATCCTTTTATTTGTAATTCCTGTGAACCTTTATTCTTATCAATCGGGAAAAAGGAGATACTGGCTGGAAATGAATTTTTACCTTGTTACATCCGACAAAATTTTTGATGGGAGGAGGAAACTTATAGAAATGGAGTATTATGAATACATAGAAAAAAGGTTGGAGATTGAATTTGGTTTTAAAATAGCCTACGGAATCTGGATGGAATTCCTTCTTCCGGTAGCAGGAAGGGAAATGGATTTTGCAGATGTAGATGTCGGTTTCACAGGAAATCAGCTTGAGATATATCCTTTTATTTCCGATATAAATGATTCAGGAATTGGAGATATGAAGGTTAAAATAGGAGGTTCATACCACATAACAGAAAATTTTTCAGGAGGTTTTCTTTTTGATTTTAAACTTCCAACCGGTTCATCAAGTTTAGGAAATGGCAGGATTCCCCTTGGAACAGGACAGGCTGATACTGGATTTTATATTACCGGAAGTTTATTTTCTGATTCTTTTAATGGAGAACTGGCACTCGGGTATATTCTGAGAACCTATGGTGAACCTTCGTATATTGTTTATTATCCACTTCCAGGAACTATTGGAAAAGGTATTGACCCGGGAGATGAGATAAATTTGAATGTGAAAATTGCTTTTAAAATCAAAGGTCCCTTCTGGGGAGGCATTGATTTCAATTTCACCACCACGCAGGGTGATGGTATAAAATTTCTGGTTCTTGAAGATGAAGAATTAAGAGAGGTATGGGGATATTATGACGCTTCTACCATTGCCTATCTTAAGCCATTTTTATCACTCAAAACCAAAGAGGGATTCAGAAGCAGAATAGGATTTTCTCTTCCAGTTCTTGGAAAGAATTATCCCTCAGAGCCCCTGTTTCCATTTCTGAGAAATTTCCCACTCTTTCCATCCACAGGTATTTCCGCTTCCGTAGGATATAATTTCTGATGAAGAAAATAGTTTTCAGCATTTTTTTCTCTTTCATTCCCTTTACCTCTTACGCCCTTAACAATCCATCCATAAAGTGGCTTGTTTACGAATCAAGGGAATTCAAAGTTATATACCAGGAAAATGCAGCAAGTACTGCTGAAGAGATAGCAGGGCTTCTTGAGGAAAAAATTTTCAACGGAGTTATTGAAGAGACAGAATTTACGGGTGATAAAAAAGTGAGCATCATAGTTGCAGACGAATCAGATATTCCAAACGGATTTGCAATTGAGGAATACGACCTTGTTTTCATGTATTCCACAAACCTTTACATTCCTTTGAGGGGAAGGCATCTCTGGACAGGAAATGTAACCGCTCACGAACTCACCCACATATTTGCAAGGAGGATGAAGTCCATATTCGGAAAAACAATTCCCTTCTTCACAATAGGAGGTGTTGGAATATATGAATATGAATCTGAAAAAAACAATACTTACAGGGGATTTGAAGCCTTTGTCTTTATACCATTTCCTGATAAGGTGGAACCCTCATGGTTTACAGAAGGGCTTGCCCAGCTTATTTCCGAGAAACTCGGCTTTGATTCATGGGACACAACGAGGGATATGCTTTTGAGAACAGCAGTTTATGAAGACAAACTCCTCACATATGATGAAATGGTTTCTTTTAAGGAGAAAAAGGGAATTTCTCCTGAAATGGTCTACAATCAGGGGTATTCATTTCTGAGATTTATCACTCAAAGGCATAAGGGAATTTTGAAAGAACTCATAAAAAGGAAGTCCTCATTCATATTCAGTTTTGAAAGGGATTACGAAAAGCTTACGGGTGAGCCATTGAAAAAGGCATATTCGGAATGGAAGTCCGAGATAAAGACAATCTACTCCGATAAACTCAGAGAAATAGGCGATGAAATTAAAGGAGAAAAAATAAGGGATGATTCATTTTTTACAATCTATTCAGGAATAAACGCTGATATGGCTTTTTATGTGGAAGGCAGGAATTCTTTTTTTGCCAACAAACTGGTTCTTGAGAAAGGGAAGAAAAAGAAAAAAATTGATTCCTTCATTTCATCGCCACCATCCTTTTCTCCTGATGGTAAAGAAATTGCCTACACTAAATATAAAGTTACTCCTCTTGATTCAGTTGTTTCAGAGTTAAAAATTTACAATCTGAAAAAAGGAAAGAAAAAGACAGGGATTGAAAGGGCATTTTTCCCAGTTTATTCTCCCGATTCCTCATTCATTGCATACATAAAAAACATTGACGGAACACACAACATATATTTTTTGAAAGATGGAAAGGAAAAGAAAATCACGGATTTCACAGATGGAGAACAGATTGCAGGAATGGATTTTTTGAACGAAAACGAGATGGTTTTAAACCTCTATTCTAAGGGAAGACAGGATTTGTGGATACTTGATATAAATTCAAAAAAATTAAGAAAGATAACGGATACACCTGAGGAGGAAAGGGATGTGAGGACTTGCGGGAATGGAAAAGTAGTTTTCAGCGCCGATTATAACGGAATTTTCAATATATATCTTGGAGATTTAATGGAAGGAAAAATTTACAGAATTACAAACCTGAAGGGGGGAGGTTTTTATCCATATCCTTCATCAGATTGCACGAGAGTATTCTACACGAGTTATACAAAGGATGGTTATAACATATACGAGTTAAAAACTGAAGAAATGAAAGAAGTAGGAAGTTTTCTGAACATTGAAGAAAAATATGAAATGGAGAGGGTTGTTGATGAATTTATGGAAAAAAGCAAAAAATACAGGTTCGTTTCCAATCCGGTTCATCTTTATCCAGCCATTCTTTATTACCTTGAAAATATAGGCTTCGGACTGGGATTTGATTATTCTGATAAACTCTTAAGACACATGATAGGGGCAGGGACATTGTTTAACATGGATGGAGATATAATTCTTTCTTTTGGATATGCAAACAGAATTTTCTATCCGACCTTTCTTATAAGGGGGACGATAAGTTCCCGTTCCTCAAGGCTTGCAAATTTTATAACAAAGGGTAGGTCAACCTACACAGATTTTGAGGTTTATTCATTATTTCCTGTAATTCCATTTGTTCCCTACATCTTTGCTGAATACAGGAATTTCTCAAACGATTATCTTGATGAGACGACAATGGAATTAAAAAGTGGAAGGGTTTTTGAATCTTACGGGTTTGGAACTGGCATTGCAATCCTTCTTGAGGATTTCTCTTTCAGACTTCAATATATGAGAAGGTTCACAAACGGAATAAACAATTACCTTTTCAATCTTCCTTCTTCCTGCGAAAGAACCTTTGATGAATACTGGTTTGACAGGTTTTATCTCAAGGTGGAGAAGAGTTCTGGAATAGGTGAATTCATCGGAATTGATGCTTCATTTGATGGAGGAATAACTTTAAGGGATGTAAACCGTTACGACGAATTTGCGGTCGGAGGTCGCCTTTATCCTATTCTTATCTATGAACCGGTTGAGACCATAAACCTTCCGGGCTATAGACCCTTGAGCATAAACGGAGAATCCGCGTTTGCCCTTCATCTTGCATTGAGTCCGCCATCAATGAAAATCAAGAAAAGCATCTTTCCATTTTATTTCTCATCCCTTTCTTTAAGAGTCTTTTCAGACATCGGGTTTATTTATAAAAGCAAAGAGGGTATGAAATCAGATAACCTCCTTCCTGATATAGGGTGGGGATTCAAACTCAATTCTGACATATTTTACAACTATTCCCTTGACCTATCCTTTGATGTGGCATACGGATTAAGAAGTTATAAAACACCTTTATGCAATGTGCTTGGAGAAAAGATCTATGAAGAGGCAAAATGGCTTGGTTTTTATATCACTATGGGGATGGAATTCTGAAGATATTTTTT
>JBBIVP010000131.1:0-6025 GCA_037439705.1 bacterium | reverse complement strand
GCTTTTTGATTCTTTTACCGAAATCTCGTTTCCTTCAGCATCAACATTGAAAAGGTTTCCACTGTTCCACATTAGGGTAATGGGAACTTTCACCTTTTCATCAATTGTCCTCTTTAAAAATCTGGCACCGTATTTCATACTGTATCCAAGCTTTGCAAGAAGTTTTATAGCTTCATTGCTGACTTCAAGGCTCTTACCAAAGCTTGAAAGCTGTGCGTTTATACTGTTGAGGTAACGCCTTGCAATCTCCTCAACCTCTTCCTGTGTAAGTGGAGAAAACACAAAAACTTCATCTATTCTGTTCAAAAATTCTGGAGAAAAGTAATTTTCTGCCTGTTTCTTTATCAAATCACACAGGTTCTTTTTTATCAGGTTTTCCTCACTTATAAATCCGGGAGGATGAAGCGTCTTTTCTATCTCAGAGGACCCGACATTTGATGTCATTATAATAATTGCATCGCTGAAATACACCCTCTTTCCCCTTCCATCGGTAATAAATCCTTCATCAAAAGCCTGAAGGAACAGATTGAACACAAGTGGATGCGCCTTTTCAATCTCATCAAGAAGAACCACACTTGATGGATTTTCCCTTATCTTGCTCGTTAAAACTCCACCCATTTCAGACCCAGCTATTCCTCTCGGCATTCCTATAAGTTTGTCCACAGAAACCGTTCCATCTGTATATTCGCTCATATCAATCCTTATCATCCTGTCCTCATCTCCGTAAAGGAATTCCGCAATAGCCTTTGCGGTCTCGGTTTTTCCCACCCCTGTGGGACCAAGGAAGAGAAAAACTCCATCGGGTCTTTTGAAGTTTTCTTTGAGTGGTCCTTTGTTCATCCTCAGTTTTTTCCCGAGCGCTTCTATAATATGTCTCTGCCCCACAATTCTTTTACTTATAGCGGTTTCAAAGTCCTTAAAGGTCTCAAGAACATCCCTTTTTACCATAACGAAGGGAATTTTTGCATCCCTTGAAACAACATGATATATGTCCTCAGAGGAAAGGGGCTCATGAGGGTGGTTTAACTGGGTTCTAACGCACGCATTTGTCATCCACCTTATAACCTTATCCGGCAGCCTTATGTGCCTTGAATATCTTTTTGAAAGTTCAATTGTTGTATCTATTGCGGAATCTGAAATTTTTATATTGTATGTAGTTTCAAACCTTCCCTTTAATTCCCTGAGAATTTTCCTTGTATCTTCTAAACTTGGTTCCTCCACATAAACTACCTGAAACCTTCTTGAAAGTGCTGAATCCTCCTGAATGAACATTCTGTATTCTTCATAAGTTGTTGCTCCTATCATCTGGATTTCTCCCTTTGATAGGGAGGACTTCAGGATATTTGCTGCATCTGCGGGAACTCCCATTGCGGAACCTGCTCCTATAATGGTATGTGCTTCATCAACGAACATTATGTAATTTTTACTTTCCTTTAATTCCTTTATTATTTTCTCCATCCTTTCCTCAAACATTCCCCTGAAGACAGTTCCAGCAACTACAGAATTCATCTGGATGTTTACAATCTGTTTGTTTCTTATCTGTGGAGGAAGGGCTTCGGGCTCAAACTCTATCTTTCTTGCAAGCCCCTCTGCAATAGCAGTTTTCCCAACACCTGCTTCACCAACCAGCATGGCTGAATTACATCTTTCTTTCTGACAGAGAATTGAGACTACTTCTTCTAATTCTTTTTCTCTTCCTATAAGAGGAGGTATACGGTCAAAATAGGCAAGTTCGTTAAGGTTAATCCCAAACTGCTTGAGGAATGGAGGAAGTTCAAATTTTTTCTTTAATTCTTTTTCAAAAATCTCACGCCTTTTGGCATGAAATACAATCCCGTTAATCACCTCCTGAGGGGTTAAGCCGAACTCCTTAACTATTCTTGCTGGAATCCACCTTGAATTCTGAAAAATGGCAATAAATAGGTCAACAGATGTAATCAGGTACCTACCCGAATTCCTTGAATTCTCAAATGCATTCTGAAATAGCATTTTTACCTCCGGTGTAATTTTTACTCCAACTCCGAGGTATTGTTTTGGCGTATCAAGATAGTTATTTATTACCTTTCTCACCATATTTGGGTCAACTCCAACGCTTTCAAACACAAGATTAAAAAGCTTTAATTCAACGACAGAAATTGAATGAAAAATATGCTCAACGCCGAGGTAATAATGATTTCTCCTCTGGGCATCCTCTATTGAATACTTTATAACCCTTTGAGCCCTCTCCGAGAGCCTCTCTTTAAAGGATGTTAGGTCAAACATATCCATTTTTAGAACTTCATCTCCATAAGCCTTCTTATCCTTTCTTCAATTGGTGGATGTGTGCTGAAAAGTTTAATAAATATATCCTTTGCTGATAAAGGATTGACTATAAAAAGATGTGAGTAATGGGGTGATACATTCATTGGAATCCTCGCTGAAGCGTATGCGAGTTTCTGGAGGGCTTTCGCAAGTCCCATCGGATTTCCTGCTATCTTTGCTCCATCCGCATCCGCTTCATACTCCCTTGAACGGGATATGGCAAGTTGAATGAGTGTAGCTGCAAGAGGAGCAAGAATTAGCATTAAAAGGAGAAAAAATTCTCCTCCCCTGTTTCTTTCATCTCTTCTTCCACCTCCAAATATTATCGCCCACCTTGCCATATTGGCAAGGACCATTATTGCTCCAGCAATGGTTGCTGCAACAGCACTTATCAGTGTATCCCTGTTTTTTACATGGGCTATCTCATGCGCCAGAACTCCTTCAAGTTCCTCCCTTGATAAGAGGTCAATAATTCCGGTTGTGACTGCCACTGCTGAATGTGATGGATTCCTTCCTGTTGCAAACGCATTTGGAGAAGGTGATTGAACTATGTAAACCTTTGGTTTCGGAATTCCTGCACTGAGAGCGAATTTTTCTACCATTGAATGAAGCCATGGTGCCTCGTTTGGAGTAACCTCTTTTGCCCTCATAAAAGCAAGAACAAGTTTATCGGAAAACCAGTATGAGAAAAAGTTCATTCCTGCAGCAAGAATTAACGCAAATATCATCCCTTCATTACCTCCAAGCAGATTTCCTATTACTATGAAAAGCCCTGTGAGAAAAGCCAGAAGGATTGTGGTTTTAAGAGTATTTCTCAATTTACATCACCTCCTTAAAGTTTTTTATTCCTCAAAAGGGTATTTTTCAACCTTTCAAAATCCTTCTTTTCTTCCTCAGAAAGGTTCTTTGGAACCATGATTTTTATCTGAACGAACATATCTCCCATTCTACCATTTCTATCGGGAAGCCCCTTCTCCTTTACGCGAAGTTTTGTTCCGCTATCTGTTCCGGGAGGAATCCGTAAAGAAATTTTTCCGTCAAGGGTTGGAACTTCAACTTCCTTCCCGAGAATTGCATCAAATACGGAAATGGGAAGCTGATAAATCACATCGTTTCCATTTACTTCAAAAAGAGGATGGGGAATAAGTTTTACCTTTATATAGATGTCGCCTGGTTCTCCTCCAAATCTCCCGGCATTTCCCTTCCCCTGAATCCTCAATTTTTCTCCGTCTCTTATTCCCTTTGGGATTTTTACTGTTATTCTCTCATAACCCTGAACCCTTCCTTCTACGCAGGAGGAACAAAAGCTTCCTCTTTTCCCTGTTCCCTTACAGGTGGGGCAGGTTTGCTTTATGGAAAATAATCCGTGTGATGCTTTCACATATCCTCTACCCCCACAGGTTGCACAAACTCCGCTTTTTCCAGTTTTATAACCCCTTCCTCCGCATACAGAACATGGCTGAAGCCTTGTATAACCAATTTCAAAACTCCTTCCATGAAATACATCTTCAAGGGAAATTTCCTTTTCTACCTCTATGTCCTCTCCTCTTTCAGGAACCTTTGTCTCTGTGCTCTCAAAGAAGGTATCAAAAATATCTCCCAGATTTGAAAAGTCAAAATTTAAAAAGTCAAAGTTGAAATCAGTTCTTTTCCAGTCATCACCGAAGGAGTTGAATCCAAACTGATATGCTCTGTCATATTGCGCCCTTTTCTGTGGGTCTCCAAGAACCTGGTATGCTTCATTAATTTCCTTGAACTTTTCCTCTGCCGACTTATCACCCGGATTCCTGTCCGGATGGTACTGCTTTGCAAGACGCTTGTAAGCCTCCTTTATCTCTTCCTGTGTAGCATTTCTTGAAACTCCGAGTATGGAATAATAATCTTTCATCCTCATATTAAAATTATAGTATTTATCCGCCATAAAGTCAAATGTATATTTTTTACCAAAATCACTTTGTCGTATGTGAAGTTAGTTAAAAAAATTGTTAAAATTTTCTTATGTTTTACAAAACTCGTATGCTCATTCTTTCAAAAAGGGATGTGGGAGATATTGACTTTGAGGTAGAAGGTATCAGCAACAAATTTGGAAAACTCACACTTATTGCCAAGGGAGGAAAGAAAAGCCTTCACAGATTTGTAAATACCCTTGAACTTTTCAATGAAATAGAAGTCTGGATGAGTTCTTCAAGGTTATATGGAAAATTCATCCTTGAAAGTGCAGATATTAAGAGGAGATTTGTAAACATAAGAAGGAACTGGAAAAAATTCTTGATGTGTGGATATTTTGCAAAATTTTTGCTCTCAATAATAAAGCCTTTTGAAAGATATGATAAATCTCTATACGAAACCGCCCTTTCATTTTACTCCTCCGCTGATTCATCAGAAGGGAAAAATTTGTTGAAAATTTTACTTTACTCCGAAATTTTCATCCTCCAGAAGGAAGGAGTTATGCCTTCGGATATAAAATGTGTGAGATGTTTAAAAAAAATAAAGGAAAATGGAGTTTTTCATCCCAGAAGCGGCGGGTTTTTCTGTTTAAAATGTGAGAGCGGAGGAATAAGGCTTTCAAAAGCAACGATGAAAGTTCTGGAAAAGTTCTTTTTTCAGCCAGAAATTTTACATAGATTGAGCCTAACAAAAACCCAGATAATTGAAATAGGAAGTCTTATCAACATGGTAACAAAAATGCAATTTGATATCGCTCTCAAAATAATTCCAGAAATTTTTGAAACCTTTTTGGTGTGAAAAGTATCAAAATTTAAAAAAGGAGGAAAAAGATGCTTACAGAGAAAGACAGAGAAATAATAAAAAAGAGGCTTGAAGAAATGGAGAACCCAGTGAAAATTCTCCTCTTTTCTCAAAGAATAAACTGCGAATTCTGTGAACCCACAGAAGAACTCATAAAGGAAGTTGTTGAGTTATCTCCGAAACTTTCAGTAGAAATAATTTCTCCACTGGAAAATGAAGAACTATCAAAAAAGTACGGGATAGATAAAATTCCTGCTATTGGGCTGGTGGGAGAGAGGGATTACGGAATAAGGTTTTTTGGAATCCCCGCGGGATATGAATTTGCCACACTCCTTGAAAGCATAATCCTCGTCTCAAAAGGTAAAACAAAATTTAAATCTTCAAATCGTGAAAAAATAAAAGAAATAAATGTTCCCTTAAAAATTCAGGTATTTGTTACACCATCCTGTCCTTATTGCCCCTCTGCTGTTCTTCTTGCCAATCAGGCTGCTATGGAAAACAGTAATATATCTGCGTTTGGGGTTGAGGTAAGTGAGTATCCTGAGATGGCTTCACTTTACAAAATTGCTAGTGTCCCAAAAACTGTAATAAATGATGCACTTGAGTTTGTAGGAGCGGTTAGTGAAGACCAGTTTGTTGAGTATTTGCTCCAGGCAGCAAAGATGGACACTATGTCTTAACCTGAAATAGCCACCTTCTTTGATGATTTGTGGTAAACCCCTACGTGAATGGGAGTCGGGGGTCAGGTTTTGAATTTTGACTTCCGCAATCCTTTTTGTAAATTTTTCGTCAATTTTTATTAAGATTGAATTTTTTCATATTCCCCCCTCTCTCTCAAACAACCTGGAAAAGTTAAGATGTGCGCGACATTAAGGAGTGAGAGATGAAACAAATCCCTTGTTCAAAAAGCCCCTTAAATTATCTCATTCAAAATCATAAAATGTCGCATAATATATAACTTATACAAATGATTGCT
>JBBIVP010000130.1:3277-6040 GCA_037439705.1 bacterium | reverse complement strand
GGTGCTGCATGGGTTAATCCAAAACTCTCAAACCTGTCAAATACAAGAACAGAAGCGGTCATTGGATGATAAGCAATTATTACCACCGCACCGAATTCACTTATGCTCCTCGCCCACATGGTAACCGCACCCGTAACTATTGACCTCCACGAAAGTGGAAGGGTGATTTTAAAAAATACTTTCAAAGGAGAAGCCCCGAGGGTCCTTGCCACCTTTTCAAACCTTACATCCACAAAAGAAATACCATCTCTCACAGCATTTATATAAAACGGCGCACTCACAAAAGCCATAGCGGTCATTATTCCAAATTCTGTCCCAACAAAACCTATTCCAATCCTGTCAAAAAATTTCCCAATGAAAAATCTCCTTCCAAATACGAGAAGAAGGGCTATTCCTGCTGAAGAATGAGGAATAACCAGTGGAAGGTCTATGAAACTCTGAAGTAAAGACTTTCCTTTAAAATCAAACCTTGCAAGAATGTAAGCGAGAGGAGTCCCAAAGAGGATAGCGAAGGCAGTGGCTCCAAGTGCGCATCTTATGGTAAGAATTATTGACCTTAAAACCTCCTCCTCCATCATTGTCCGAATAAGTTGAGAAGGATTTGTTCCAAGAATGAGTTTTAAAACTGGAATGAGGAGAAAAAAGACCATCACCCCTCCCATCAAAACGATTGCAGAATAAAAAACTGTTCTCACAAACCTCTTTAACTCCTCCTCGTTATGTAATTTTTAAATATCAAATATTCTGCCACTGCCACTGCTCCTTTTGCAGCACCTATCTTCGTATTATGAGAGAGAAGGACATACTTTATTCCATTCTCAAGACACTTATCCTCCCTTATTCTGCCTATAATCACCGACATTCCACCATTTATATCCCTGTCAAGGCGAGGCTGGGGTCTCATTGGGTCATCATAAACTACAAAAAGTGATGGGGGGGAAGAAGGAAGTTTGAGGGAAATGTATTCCTTTCCATATTCAAGAAAAGCATTTTTCACCTCTTCCACCCTCGCCTTCCTTCCGAGAGAGACAAAAACAGCCTCTGTATGCCCGTCAAGAACATTTACCCTTGTGCATGTCGCTGAGACATCAATTGGAGCGGGTTCTATGGTTCCATTCTTAAAAGTTCCGAGTATTTTGGCAGTTTCCTTTTCTACCTTCTCCTCTTCTTTATGGATATAGGGAATGAGATTATCAAGTATGTCAAGCCCAATAACTCCTGGAGACCTTCCAGCACCAGAAAGTGCCTGCATGGATGTCATTATTACCTTTTTAAGCCCAAATTTTTCCTGTAAAGGTTTAAGGGAAGCAGCAAGTCCTGTCGTTGTGCAGTTTGGAATGGGAGTTATGAAACCTTTCCAACCCCTCTTTTTTCTCTGCACATCAAGAAGAGCCACATGGTCCATATTTATTCCTGGAATGAATATGGGGACATCCTCTTCATACCTGAATGCAGAAGCAGTGCTTATAACAGGCACCTCTTTTGCATAAATTGGCTCTATCTCCTTTGCTACATCAGCTTCAACTGCTGTAAAAATTAGGTCAATCTCTTTCATCGGAAGGGACTCAGGGCTCAAAACCTTCATATTTTCTGCCCAGAAGGGCATAGGTTCATTCACATACCATCTGAGCGTAAGGGTTTTTGGGTCGGTTAGTGCCTCTTTATACCTTTTTCCAGCTGATTTCTCTGAAGCAGCGAGACATACTACCTCCATCCATGGATGGTTATCAAGAGAAGGTAAGAATTGTTGACCCGCTATTCCTGTTGCTCAAACAATACCAACTCTTATCTTCTTCATTTTATCACCTCCGCCAATCCGTCTTTTACCACTATCACTCCATTCTGATTCTCAACGATGAAACCGAGAACAGTTCTATCATCTCTCTTTTCAATAATCCATCCTTTCGTCGTAAGAGTTTCTCCATTAAGAACCGGCTTAGAAAATCTCACCTTGAGCCTTTTGAGCTTTGTAGGGTCCCGTCCACAAACCTCGTCTATTATTGCCTTCTGAGCGATTGCCATTGTGCACAAACCCTGAAGTATAATTCCAGGAAGTCCCACCATCTTCGCAAAATTTTCGTCTGTATGAATGGGATTTCTATCTCCTGAAGCCTCAGCATATATGAGGCTCTGATTTTCTTTCAATTTCATTGTCTGAGAAAAAACAGGAGTAGGATAAGTCTCTTCTTTTTCCTCTCTTTTTGCTCCCTTCTTTTCACCTCTTATGAAGAAGGTATATTTCGCATCAAGAACCATTTCGTCTTTTTGGTTCCAGCTCCTGACATTTACTGAATAAATCTCTCCTGTTTCTTTCTCAAGAATCTCTGAAATCTCTCCCTCACTCCTTATTTCGTCACCAGGTCTAACAACACCGTGAAAGTACATATCCTGTTCTCCGTGAACGAGTCTTGGCATGTTCACATTGAGTTCTTCATCAAAAAAAGAAAGTGCCACAACAGGTCCTGAGTAAACAACTCCGAACATGGGTGGAGCAATTATTCCACCCTGTCTTGACTCATCAAGGAACCAAGGGTTATCATCGTTATATCCAAGCGCGTATGTTTTTGTGCCAAATGGAACTTCAGGTGTAGGTTCCTTTAAAACCTTAAAAACTATTCCTGGCTTATATTTCTTTCCAAGACATGCTTTATTCAATCCCATCTTTCTTCCTCCTTTTTAAAATTTTCTTTATTATCTCCATTTTTTCCATATTTTCAAGAAAAACAAAAAATAAAAGGCCCCCTCTTCGGGGGCCCTCTTAGG
>JBBIVP010000130.1:2575-3231 GCA_037439705.1 bacterium | reverse complement strand
CCTAAATTTATGTCAAGAAAATAAAAATTTTTCCTTTCAGGCTACAAGTTACAATTTGTGTAATTTAAAAAATTGAGTTCAAATAATGGGGAATCTCAGAAAGTGGTAGAACTGTCTTTACACCCCCAATTTCTACTGCTGCCCTCGGCATTCCGTAAACAGTGGATGAACCCTCATCCTGAGCAAGAACAAATCCCCCAGCCTTCAATATATTTCTGGCTCCTTCTGCACCATCCTTACCTATTCCCGAAAGAATTACCCCTACACAACCTTCTCCAAAATATCTTGATGCAGAACTAAATAACATATCAACTGAGGGAGTAATCTCTAATGGATTATTGCTTTTCTCAAACACTATTTCCCCTTCTTTTATTATCGCATGACACCCGCCAGCCGGGACATAAACAACTCCATTCCGAAGCGGTTCTCTTTTCTCCACAAGAGAGACAGTAAAAGGAATTTCTTCTTGAAGCCACCTGCTGAAACCCTCTACAAACTCCGAAGCCATGTGTTGAGCAACTATCACAGGAGCCGGAAAGTCTTTTTTTAAACCTTTAAGCACAGAAATAACAGCCCTGGGGCCACCAGCTGAAGCACCTATAAGAAGTATTTTTCTCTTTACAGCAGGAATGGGAGATATTTTTTTGAATTTTTCT
>JBBIVP010000130.1:0-2563 GCA_037439705.1 bacterium | reverse complement strand
AAATCTCAACCCTTGCTATGTATTTTAACTTTTCAATTATCTCCTCCCTTGTCCTTTCTTCCATACCCCCAAAAATTCTTTTCGGCTTTTTCAAGACATCTACTGCTCCGCTCTTTATTGCTTTGAATGTAAACTTTCCGGAAGGAGGTTCTTCTATAAGAGAACTCATAATAAGAATAGGAACAGGATAAACCTCCATTATTCGCTTTGTGGCTTCAAGCCCATCCATTACGGGCATCATTATGTCCATGAGGACAACATTGGGTTTTGTTTCAATGACCTTTTCTATTGCTATCTTTCCATTTTCTGCTTCACCAACTATTTCTATTTCTGGGTCACTTGAAAGAACTTCTTTTATTGATTCCCTCACAACGATGGAATCATCAACTATCAGAACCCTAATTTTTTCTGTTTTTTTCATCCATAATCCTCGCAAAGTCAAGAAGAAGTTCATCTACACCCCTTGCAATTTTTTTGGGAAGGTTTAGCATATTTTCTTCCAGAGGGGTGAGGGTAAATGTAGCGTCTTCCCACGAAAGTATCTCATATAGAGCAGAAATTCCATCTTTTTCTGATGCCTTTGAGTCAATTATTTCACCGCCACGAAAATATATCTCCCCCTTTTCGTTCTTTCTTTCCACCTTTATTGTGCAGGTTTTCTTTGAAAATGAAAACATCTGTAGGAGGTCAAAAAGAGGTAATGCTTTTACTGAACCAAAAAGGTCAGACTTTTTCCGTGATGCCTCAAGAATAGCCTCCGTTTTCTTGATTATGCTCTTCGCCCTAATTAAAATCTCTTCTTTTGAAAAAGGTTTTGTTATGTAATCGTCCGCTCCGATGGAAAATCCTTTTATCTTTGACGGTGCCTCTTTTTCCTGCGTTAGAAATATAAATGGAATTGATGTGGTTTCTGGATTTGCGCGCACATACTCACAGAACTCCCATCCATCCATCTGAGGCATGATAATGTCTGAAATTATTAAATCCGGATGTTCTTCAACAGCCTTTTTCAATCCCTCAATTCCATTTCTTGCAAGAATGACATCAAATCCCTCCTCTTCAAACCTGTCCTTTAAAGTAGCAAGGACTACTGCACTATCATCAACAATTAGAATTTTCTTTTTCATAAAAAACCTTCCCTCCCCAGAGCAATTCTATTTCTTGTGGCAATCCTTACAGAGAGTAGGTGAATTCTTACCAGCAGCCTTTTCCTTTTTGTGACATTCAATGCAGGTCTTGTGATAGGCATCTTTCAAGCTCACTTTTTTTCCCTCTGCTTCGGCTTTGTGACAGGAAGAACATTTTTGAGCCGCCTCTCCCTCTTTGTATGTATGATGGCACTCCACACATTTAATGGAGAGGTCTTTTGAGTGCTTCTGATGAGGAAATGTTACAGCGGGTTGCATCTTCTGGATGTCTTTTATCACCACCTGTTCTGGAGGTGTCTGCTGGGCATAAAGGTAAAAAGCCGACCCAAAAACAACACCCACTATTCCTGCTACTACTTTCTTCATCGTTTCACCTCCTTAATTTTATTTTTGTATATTTTTATTCATTTTCATTTTTTTTCAATAAAAATTGAATTCTATTCCTCAAACAAACGAAGCGCCTCTTCCTCTTTCGGAAGATCCAGCTCAATAGTATAATCCTGAAATTCTGAAAAACCGGTTCCCGCAGGTATCATTTTTCCCATTATTACATTCTCTTTTAGACCCCTTAAGTAATCTACTTTTCCTGCAATAGCTGCTCTTGTCAAAACTCTTGTTGTTTCCTGGAAAGAAGCTGCTGAAATCCAACTTTCCGTATTCAAAGCAGCCTGTGTAATACCATGAAGCGCAAACTCATATTCTATTCTCTTCTTGTTTTCCTTCTCTAACCTTTCGTTTTCTTCTTCAACCACTTCTTTATCAACAGGGTCACCGGGCAGAAACTCTGAATCTCCAGGGTCCTTAACCCTGACCTTCCTCAACATCTGTCTCACTATAATTTCAATATGTTTGCTGTTTATGGTAACGCCCTGAAGATTATAGACCTGCTGAATTTCATCCACCAGAAACTGAGCAAGACCTTTCTCACCTTTTACCGCGAGAACCTTTGCAGGGTCTGGAGAACCATCTGTAAGCTCCTCTCCTGCTTCAACCCAATCTCCTTCTCTAACTGCTATATGTTTCCCCCTGGGAATTATGTATTCCCTTATTTTCCCACCTTTAACTTCAGGATTTATTATTATTTTCCTTCTACCCTTTTCCTCTATTATTTTTTCAACCCTTCCGTCTATCTCACTAATAACCGCTTCATCCTTGGGTGTCCTCGCCTCAAAAAGTTCCGCCACTCTTGGAAGTCCACCAGTTATATCTTTTGTTTTCATAGTTTCGCGGGGTTTCTTTGCAAGAATATCTCCTGGATAAACCCTATCTCCTTCTTTCACATTTAGAATTACTCTGTTGGAAAGCGTAAACCTTGCAAATTCATTGGTCCCAGGTCTTTTCTTTGTCTCACCATGTTCATCTTTTAAGTGGATTCGCGGAGTAAGGTCTGAATGTCCTGATTCTATTATAACTCT
>JBBIVP010000129.1:0-6081 GCA_037439705.1 bacterium | reverse complement strand
AATAAACATTCTTCAATATCCTATTCAATACCTTACATACATCGATAATATATCATAACCTGAAAGAGTTTTTTTCCATCTTGACATCGGTATTTTTTCAAGATAATATGATAAAAATGGGAGACGGAGTTACAAGAAGAAATTTTATTTTTTCCTTTTCGTCCTTATTTTTCAGCGTGCTGTTTCACTTAGGATGTAAAAAATGGAAAGAAACAGAAATTTCAAGATGTCTTCAACCCAAAACCCATACCCAAAAGACTATAGAGGCATTTCTTGACACTATTATTCCTGGTGAGATGAACGATCCTGAACGGAAACCGGGAGCGGAGGAAGGATGTGTCATCAATGTGTTTTATGACCCTTCATTTTTCCAATGGTTCTCTTCACCTTTAGAGCTGCTTGCGAAAGACCTTGATGCCTTTTCCATAAAAGCTTATGATAGAAAATTCATAGAGCTCAATTTTGAAGAGAGAACGCATCTTCTTATAGAAAGGGAGAATTACTTTTACTATCCAGCGATAGCCTTTGCTCTCGTGGCATTTTATTCAGGATGGTATAATCCTGCAGGGCTGAAACTTATGGGGTTTGTGCCAAATGCGGGCGTGAGTGATACTTCTTATGGAAAAAAGTTCGCAGAGGAAATGACATTGGATGGGAATCTTCCATGACTGAATACTTTGATGCTTGCGTAGTGGGTTCTGGTTTTGGAGGAAGTGTCACAGCTTTGCGAGTTGCAGAGAAGGGATTGAAGACAGTGGTTTTGGAAAGGGGAAAATACTTCCGATCGAGTGATTTCCGTCAAACTCTGGATATAAAGTACCTAACCAACCTCTATCAGATTTACGCGGGAAGAAGGCTGGGGGTTCTTACAGCAAGGTGCGTGGGTGGTGGTTCTATTGTCTACGGAGGTGTTTCTCTTAAAGCGCCCACTTCTGCTCTGGAGATAAAGGTGGATGGAAAAAGGCAGTGGCCGGCGATTGTAACAAGGGAGAAACTTGACCCATATTACAACAGAGTCTCTCAAATTTTAAAAGTAAATCAACTACAATGGAAAAAGATTCCAAAGAAAGGAGGGGTACTTGCAAACTGGTTAGCATCTGAGGGGTTAACTTGTGAAAGAGCACCCTATGCTATTTACAATTGCCTTGAATGTGGATGGTGTATATTTGGATGCAGGTTTGGGAGGAAACAAAGTTTGATTCTGAACTACCTTCCTTCTGCAGAAGAAAGGGGTGCGGAGATAAGGGCAGAGTGTGATGTAAGGGAGATATATTATGAAGCAAACAAGAGCTACACTGTGCGGTATGTGGATAAATATGGAGAAGAAAGATTCATAGAATCGCGGATACTCGTTCTGGCGTGTGGGAGTATAGAAACGCCAGCCCTCCTTCTTCGTTCAAGAAAGAATCTTCCGCACATCAACTGGGAGCAGGTGGGCAAGAACCTTTCATTGAACGGAGATAATGTCTTTGCAGTTCTCGTTGGCAAAGATGACCTCAAACCAGAAACCTTCAAAGGGAGGGAAGACGGTGGTGTGGTTTCGTTTGCATTCTGGCGCGAAAAAGGATTTATGTTAGAGGTTATCACCGCTCCTCCTTCCATCTTTCCGCTTCTCAGCCTTTTTTATCCATCTTCTCCTCCGTCCAATTGGGGAGTGAACCACAAGCGGTTAATGGAGGAATTCAGAGACCGTTTGTTCTTTATTGCAACAGTTGGTATGACTTCAGGAGATGGTGAGGTAGCAATAGATGAAAAGGGTGAGCCAGTAGTGAGTTATGAACCGAGCGAGGAGACTCGTAAATACTACGAGGAAACATCTCTTATTGTTCATAACCTTGTGGAAGGAAATGGAGGAGAGGTGTTGATAAGTGGTGAAGGAGGATTTGGTGGATTCTACGGAACACTTCACCAACTCGGCACATGCAGAATGGGAGACGATGAGAGCAGTTCTGTGGTATGCGGGGACCCGAGCAAGCAGAGATTCGGTGAAGTCTGGGGATACGAAAATTTTTACATTGTGGATGGGAGCATATTCTCATACAGCGTGGGCGTAAATCCAGCTCTCACCATCGCAGCATTAGCAGAGTGGATTGCAGAAGGAATATCCGCATGAACTTTTTTCTCATGCTCATTCTTTTGAATACCATAACTTATGAATGCACGGGATGCCATCCATTTGCTTCGCTGGTGGAAAAGGGAGAAATGGGCTCCCAGAAGAGCGTGATGGAAAAGAAAGGAGAAGGAGTGAAGGTGCTCTCATCCTTTGAGGTAAAAGGAACGGGCTTTGTTCTTAAATGGCTTGGGATAGAGTGGGTAAAAAGGGGAAAGCACTCGCAGATGGATATGGAAAGGTGTGAAATGTGCCATGAGGAACACGGAATTACACTCTATCCAGATGAAGGGGGAGACTGTAAGGGATGTCATGATTGGTTGAGAGAAATCCCAGAAGGTGGGGAGCTGATCATTTCAGGGGGACATAAGAAGGTTTTCCATGAAGGATTTGTAGGTCCTAGGCCTGGCATAAAAGTTCGCGCAATCAATCCAGGATGCAGAGGATGTCACAACCTTATGGAGGGTAAACACGGTGCAATAACGCAGTGCACTGACTGTCACAATTTTTCTATTTTGGGAATACACGATTCCCATACAGAACTTATAGAAGAAACTGCCAAATTTAATGACGTGAAACCACAGGAGGCATGTGGATTTTGCCACTTTCAGGGAGATGAGCGCTATAGGGCAGGATGCTATAACTGCCACCTCAGCGGACATAATCCAACTCTTTACTACTGGAAGACACAATGAAGAAAATGTGGAAGGCATTATGCGTGATAATGGCCGTTATACCTCGGTGTGGAGAGAAGGAGGAATCTTTTGAAAGTATGCTCTTTGTTAGCAATCTCATGGGGCACTATGTTTCTGTTTTTAAACTTACCCCTTCCATAAACTTTGTTCCTGAAGGTAATTTATCCGGGGATGGAAAAATAGCCGGACCTTATGGCATGTTTGAGGATGTGGAGAGAAAAGAACTCGTGGTTTCAAGCTGGTGGAACAACAGGATTTTTTTCTTCAGGATGACGGACGAGGGAAGATTTGAGGTAAGCAGGATTTTAGGTGGAGAGAAGACAAAGTTTGACGGTTCAAAAGGCGTATGTATTCCTGATGGAAGTAACGAGATGTTCATCATAAATATATGGGCTGGAAGGATAACGGTCTTTCCAAGGGATGCATCTGGGAATGTTTCCCCTCTCAGAGTGATAGAAGGGTCTCTCACCCGTCTCTACTGGCCAGCTGGGGTCGCCTGCAAGGGACTTGAGGGGGAAATAGCAGTAAGTAATTGGTTGGGACACTCCATAACCTTCTACCCTACTGATGCATCAGGCAATGCTTACCCTACAAGGGTTATTGAGGGTCCAGACACCCTTCTTTCATTTCCTGAAGGTATAGCAATTGATGAGAAAAGGAAAGAAATGTTTGTGGCGAGTTTCGGAGCAGATGCTGTGGTTGTTTATCCTCTATCCGCTTCAGGTAATACTTTTCCAATACGAGTTATAAAAGGTGAGGATACTCTTCTCAAAGGACCTGTGGGAATAGGCATTTATGGAGATAAGCTTTTTGTTGCAAACATGCTGGGTAATTCTGTTACCGTTTATGAAAAAACAGATTCTGGAGATGTTTCACCTATTAAAGTAATTACAAAAGAGGATGTGCCTTTTATGAATCCCACAGGACTTCTTATTGCTACTACTTTTGTCAGGGATTAAGCCACTTCATCCTGAAAGAAAGCGGTTCTCAATAATTCCGGGTGTGGGTTTACAAAAAAACTAATTGATTATTAATAACAAAAGCCATAGGATAAAAAAATGAGAAAAATAAGGGAAATTCTTGAGGAGATTGAAGAAAATACCCTTTCTCCACTTGCTCAAAGAAGCAGAGCATCAAGGGGAAGGCTGAAACCAGAGGAGGAATGCGATATAAGACCTGCGTTTCAACACGACAGGGACAGGATTGTCCATTCAAAGGCTTTCAGAAGACTGAAGCACAAAACTCAGGTTCTCATTCTTCCTGAAGGCGACCATTATAGAACGAGGTTAACCCATACCCTTGAAGTATCCCAGATTGCAAGGACAATAGCACGCTCTTTAAGGCTTAATGAAGACCTCGTTGAAGCAATCTCCTTAGGACATGACATTGGTCATACTCCATTTGGGCATGCTGGAGAGGAGGTTTTAAATAACATCCTTCCTGGCGGATTTCATCATGCAGAGCAGAGCATCAGGGTTGTTGATATTCTTGAAAAAGATGGACAGGGCTTGAACTTAACTTTTGAGGTAAGGGATGGAATAAAAAAACATTCAAAGGGAAAGTCTCCAATAATACCTGATGAAAACTTGAAGCCAATAACATTAGAAGGAATGATTGTGAGAATATCCGATGTAATAGCCTATTTAAACCACGACCTTGATGATGCATTGAGGGCAAAAATTATAAGAGAAGATGAGTTTCCTGAAATAGTGAAAAAGGAAATAGGAGAAAGGTATTCAAAAAGGATAGATACAATGGTGAAGGATGTGATATTTACCAGCATGGATAAGGGTGAAATTGCGTTGAGCGAGAGAATGCTCTATGCGATTGAGACATTGAGAACTTTTATGTTTGAAAGGGTTTACGAATCGGAAAAGGTAAGGGCGGAGTTTAAAAAATGTTATCACATCCTTGAATTTCTTTATGAGTATTACATGAAACACCCGGATGAATTCCTGAAGGATGCAGGGAAGGAGTTATGGAGGGAGCCCCTCTATCTTTCGGTGGGCGATTTTATAGCAGGAATGACTGACAGATATGCTCTGAATCTGTATGAAGAAAAGTTTATTCCAAAGCCCTGGATATACTGAAATCCTCATTTCCCTTCTTTTTGTGCTCTTGCCTCTGGGATTTGGCGGAATGGAAGGGGTATGGGTTTGTATAGCGGACTTATTATTTATCATCATTTTTTTTCTTTTAAGGAATGAAATCACAATAAATCCAGTGGGTCTCCCATTCCTTATTTTTCTCTTGATTTCTGCACTCTGGTCTGAAAGTCCTGACTTGACACTAAGATGGTGTTTTTATTTTGCAATGCTCATCTCTATAAGCAGTTTGTTAAAAAATCTCTCTACCGATGTTTTAAAACCTGCATTTTTTGTTGTTTCAATTTCCATAATCATTCATCACATAAAAGGTGGTTCTCAATATCTTACCACCATGGGAAGGGCTCAGGGAACATTCTTCCATCCAAATCCAGCCGCGGGGTTTCTACTTCCTGCGAGTATCCTTTCAATATATCCGAAGGCGGACCTTCCGTTATTTATTCTTTCTCTAACAGGAATTCTACTTACAGGTTCAAGAACAGCCCTCTTTCTTTTTGTCCTTTCAGCAGGAGTTACAGGCTTTTTTCGTTTAAGAAAAAATATAAAAACCCACCATATAATTTTTTCCCTCATTACCATCGGAATAATTTTTCTTTTTCTTTATTTTTCACCTTTCTGGAAGAGGTTCTCAATTGAAACTTTTTATTCTTCTTTGAACGTAAGGCTTTCTCTCTGGAAAGACACGCTCAATGCCATATCAAAAAATCCAGTCGCAGGGTATGGATATGGAAGTTTTGAAAGAATTTTTCCGTATTTCCAGAGAAGTGGTGTTTACAGCAGATTTCCTCATTCTTTCATGCTTGAAATTCTCTTTTCCTCAGGGCTCATCGGATTTTTTCTCTTTTCTTTTTATCTTTATAAAGCCTTTGACCCTTCCCAGAAATGGAGATTTTCCTTTATTCCACTCTTCGTTCATTCCCTTTTTGATTTTTCCTTTTCTTCACCCGCGAACATGGGGATTTTTTTAACCACAATAAGTGGAGGGGGGTTTAGAAAATTCAAAGGGGATAAGGGATTTTTATTTATTACATCCCTATTCCTTTTTATTTTTGCCCTTTCTCAATTTTTCCTTTCAATCTCAAAAAAAGAAAGCCTTGAAGCGTCAATAAAATGGGCGAAAACTTCTTATGTAATCTTTCCGGTTTCCGCACCTACTGCCTCCACACTTTCC
>JBBIVP010000128.1:0-6096 GCA_037439705.1 bacterium | reverse complement strand
CGGGTCCTGAAGGATTGTAATTTTTCCATTTCCTGCAAATGGAACCCCGATGGAATAAACCACCTTTATTTTTTCATCAGAAAGGAAAGCATCGTAAGATATCATCTCTTCTGCCATATCAAGTATACCCCTTTCATTTCCGTCTTTCATAATGGGAATAGGAACAATGGAAAAAACAGATGAAAATTCTTTCACCAGAACCGGATGGATTGAACGAAATTCATAAATGAAGGCTTTATTTTTAGCCCCTTCTATTCTATCACTCAACTCTTCCACCTCTTTTTCAGAAATTCCGCATAGATTCAACAGGGTTTTAATATCAAACTTTTCAAGAATTTTCTCTACTTCCTCGTTAACTTTTCTTCCACTTCTATTCTTTTCAACTTTAAAAAGTGTCAATAGAACGAGAGAAGGTTCTGGAATACATCTGAAAGAGTTCACATGTCTTGTAAGAAATGTATCCGATGGATTGAATTCATATACATCTCCACCATTGGCTGAAACATGCTTTACCTCTATTTCAATAGGTGCTGGAAGTTCGGTAGTAACCAATAAAAGATTGTAAGAGGAGATTCTTGGTCTTTTCTTTGGCAAGAGCTCAGAATAAATTGAACTTTCCCATTTCAAAGAAGGAGATGTGATTTTTGATATTTTTAAGGATTCCGCAAAGGAAAGGGCTGATAGAATTGTTTCATTTGTTAAATATGGTGATAGAACAATTCCTATTTCATCCTCTTTATGAGAGTTTAAAATTTCAGTTGCATAGGATAAAGCCTCATCCCAGGAAACCTCTCCTTTATCTTTTATGAAAGGAGATTTTGCCCTTTCTCCAGAAAGAAGCATTCCTGCTGTTCCGAACTTACCGCTTGAACATAGAAGCCCATTCTCAGTTGAAGAAACTGCGAAAACCTCCTTTTTCTTTACATCCATAATGATGTCACAATTGAAGGAACAGAAGGGACAGATATTTTCAATCCTTTCTTCAGGAACCCCTTTCCACTTTCTCGTCCTCTCCACAAGAGCACCAGTTGGACACACATCAACACAGGAACCGCAGAATTCACATCCTGCCTCTAAATGGGGGAGGTCAAACAGTGTCCCAACCTTTGTGCTGGGTCCCCTTCTCAAAAATGAAAGGGTTCCGGTCATTCTTACTTCCTGACATATTCTAACACACCTTCCACAAAGAATGCAGAGATTATAATCCCTTTCAAAAAATGGGTCATCATTTTCAACCGGAATCCCCCTGTATATGGAGGGTAAGGAAATCTCCTTTATCCCAAGTTCCCTCACAACCTTCTGTAGCTCACATATTCCATCTCTTGCACAGAACCTGCATCCCACAACCGTTCCCAGTTTTACATTGCACTGTTGAATCTCATAACACTCCTCTTGATATGGACAAAGAAGGCAGGCAGATGGATGTTCTGAAAGCATGAATTCTATAATTGCCCTTCTCGCATTTTTTACCCTTTCCGTATCGGTTTTTACAACTATACCGTCAACAAGTTCTGTATTGCAGGAGGTAAAAAGCCTCCCAGAACCCTCAATCTCAACAACGCATACCCTGCATGCACCATAAGGACTTAAGAGTTTGTGAGTGCAAAGCGTTGGAATGTATATCCCTTCCTCCCTTGCAACCTCAAGAATGGTCTGTCCTTTCTTTGCCTTTACCTCTTTTCCGTTTATTATTGCCCTTATTACTTCAGGCACCGACCTTCCTCCTTTCTTCTCCTGTAAGTCTCACAACAGCACTCACCTTTGGTGGACATACATCATAGCATACCCCACATTTCACACACTTTTCCTGATTTATAATGTGAACCTTCTTCAATCCCCCACTTATTGCACCAGTGGGGCAGTTTTTGAGGCAGAGAAGACAGCCGACACATTTTTCAGGAAGAATGTAAAATGAAATCAAATCTTTACAAACCCTTGCAGGGCATTCCCTTCTTTTTATGTGAGCAATGTATTCGTCTCTGAAATACCTTATTGTTGTGAGAACTGGATTTGGAGCAGTCTGCCCCAAACCACAGAGGGATGTTTCCTTGACTATCTTTGCAAAATTTTCAAGAAGTTCAAGGTCTCCATCATTCCCTTTTCCCTGAGTTATTCTCGTTAAAATCTCAAACATGTGCCTCGTTCCGACCCTGCAGGGCACGCATTTTCCGCAGGATTCCTTCTGTGTAAAATCAAGGAAGTATTTTGCAAAATCAACCATGCATGTATCTTCATCTGCAATAATTATTCCTCCTGAACCCATCATTGAACCAGCGGATGTGAGGGATTCATAATCTATAGGCACATCAAGAAATGCCTCTGGAAGGCACCCACCTGATGGACCTCCCGTCTGAGCAGCCTTGAATTTTTTACCTTTAGGGATTCCGCCTCCAATTTCATATATTATCTTTCTCAGGGTTATTCCCATTGGAACCTCTATGAGCCCAGAATTATTAATTTTTCCAGTTAATGCGAAAACCATTGTTCCCTTACTCGTTTTAGTTCCTATGCTCGCATAATAATCAGCCCCTTTATTTATTATCACTGGAACAGAGGCGTATGTTTTCACATTGTTTATATTTGTCGGTTTTCCGTTATATCCCATTTCAGCAGGATAAGGTGGTCTTTTCCTCGGCATCCCCCTCTTCCCTTCAAGGGATGCGATGAGGGCTGTCTCCTCACCACAAACAAATGCGCCTGCTCCCTCCATTATTTCAATATCAAAATCAAACCCCTTCTTCCCAAGAATTGATTTTCCAAGGAATCCCCTCTCCCTTGCATCATTTATTGCCTTTCTCAACCTCTTAACTGCCAATGGATATTCTGCCCTAACATAAATAAAGCCATGCTTTGCACCTATTGCGTAAGCCGCTATTATCATTCCTTCAATTACAGAATGAGGGTTCGCTTCAAGGAGAGACCTGTCCATAAATGCTCCTGGGTCTCCCTCGTCGCCATTACATATAATGTACTTCTCCTTCCCCTTTGCCCTTCTCGTGGCTTCCCATTTCATTCCTGTCGGGAAACCTGCCCCTCCTCTTCCCCTGAGGCCTGATTTTTTGATCTCCTCAATCACCTCCTCTGGTTTCATTTCAAATAGTGCCTTTCTCAAAGCGGTATAAGCACCCACTTTTAAAGCATCATCAATTCTTTCTGGATTTATATTCCCACAGTTTTTCAGAATGAGTCTCGTCTGTCCCTTATAAAACCCTATATCTTTGTATAATGGAATTTCTTCGTTCTTAACCGGGTCCCTGTAAATAAAATTTTTAACCAGTTGAGCGTTGAGGATGTGTTTTTCAATTATTTCTCCTGCCTGATGCGGTTTAACAAGCGTATAAAGAATACCGTCCGGCTCTATAATTACAAGCGGACCCTTTTCGCAGAACCCATGACATCCAGTAAAATCAACCTTTACATTTTTTATTCCCCTCTTCTCAATTTCCTCCTTCAGAGCATTGTAAAGGGGAGTACTTTTGTTTGAAACACACCCTGTTCCCTGACAGACAAATATAATTTTTTCTTCAGACATTTTTTCCCTTATATTTCTCAAGGATTTCCTTTACACTGCTCGGAGAATTCTTCGGATATACCTCCTCATCAACTACCACCACTGGAGCAAGAGCACAGCATCCAACACATGCCACCCTTTGCAGTTCAAATTCTCCATTCGGAGTAATTTCTCCCACCTTTATTTTCAATTCCCTTTCAAATGCCTCAAGCACATTTAAACCTCCTTTCACATGACAGGCTGTTCCGAGGCAAACATTTATGCAGTGTTTCGCAGGCGGAGTAAATCTGAACTGAGTATAAAAACTTGCAATCCCGTATATTTCATTAACACTTGCACCTGTTTTTTCAGCGATTTCCCTTATTCCTTCTTTTGATATATACCCATCCCTTCTCTGAATTTCCTGAAGAAGAGGAATGATAGACTTTCTCATTTTTCCCTTCATTTTTAGAATTTTTTAACTCAAAATAAAATTTTATCAAGAATTCATATAAATTTTTGCTTTAAATTTTTTTAAAATGGGTGATTTAACCCTCTTTAAAAAATGCTTGAAAGATGTTTGCTCCGTTCATAAAATTGAACTATGCGAATAATTGAGTGCCCAACCTGTGATGCAGAAATCTCTCTTGATGAACAGGACAGGGAAGGAGATACAATTTTTTGCCCCTATTGCGGAACACCGATAAAACTTGTGAAAAAAGGAAAAGAGGAATTAGAAGGAGAAGAGGACGAGGATTATTAGGAGACAATATGGAAACGGGTGAGAAGGTATATCTCATTTCTGATTCAGGAAAGCTTATTTCAACCATGAAAACTTTGATAAAAAAGACAGGATATCCCTTTGAAGCAGTAAAAGAAATAGATGAAATTAACAAAAAAGACCTTAAGGGGAGTTTTAACATTATATTTGTTGAAGGAAAGGATGGAGAAAGGTGTGTTGAAATTTTTAAAAAAATTTCTGAATTAAAGGATGTAGAAAAATTTACAGTTCTTATCCTTGAAAAGAAAAACACGAAACTCGTAAGGGATGTTGCACAGTTCGGGCTGAACGATTTTTTAATAACACCAATAGAAGAAGAAAAACTTGACCTCATCTTCTCAAAAGCACTTCTTGCTAAGGAATTCGGGCATGAACCTACACATGCATTTCATATAGGGGCTTCTGATAGAATATCAAAGAAGGCTATAGTAGTTGACCAGCTTCCAAACATACTTAAAAATGTGTCACTGGAAGATGTGCTGAGAGCAAAACTTGATGGAATAATAGAAAGGTTTGAAAAAGTAGAAGAAGGGATAATAAATCTCGTAGTGAGTGAAGTAGAAAAAATAATTCTTAAAATAGCGCTTGAGAAGGCAAACGGAAACAAGGTAAAGGCATCAAAAATTCTTGGGATTAACAGAAATACCCTTACCAAAAAGATAAAAGAATACAAAATTGGGGTTAAAAAATAAAATGGGGTAGAAATGGATGAGATAAAATTTGCTACATTTTTTACAGACCCATAAAAGTGGAGAAAAGAATTGTCCAATGTTGCAAATGTCCTTAACTTGGACAAATTTTGATAACTAATCTGGAAGATTGTATAATCATATTGTGATAGAGTTTGGGAAAATAGGTATCTACCCAATAATTGATGTTGAGTACATAGAGAAAATGAATGCTGATATTGATTCGTCCATTAAAATTTTGAAAAAATTCCCTATAAATTTTCTTCAACTTCGCTGGAAGAAGCCTTCATCAGATAGGGAATTTTTTGAAATTGCTTTGAGAATAAGAAAAAAATGGAAAAAAATCCTTATAATAAACGATAGAATTGATGTAGCGTTGTGTTCATTCGCGGATGGAGTTCACCTTGGAGAGGATGACATTCCTGTTAATTTTGCAAGAAAAATACTTCCTAAAAAATTTATCATAGGGCTTTCTGTTCACTCCTTAGAAGAGGTTAAAAAAGTGAAGGGATTGAGGCCTGACTACATCTCCTTTGGCTCAATTTTCCCAACTGAAACAAAAGGGATTCCTGTGCCAGTGCAGGGAAAAGAAAAACTTGAAGAGGTAATCAGGTTTTCAAAAATTCCGGTTGTTGCGATAGGGGGAATAAATTCAGAAAACATAAACGAACTACTTCACTTACCTATTTCAGGAATATCAATGATATCAGGGATATTTAAGGGGAATATAAAAGAAAATCTTGATAAAATTTTTAATGCGCTGAAAAAATGGAATTTCTTCTAACCATAGCAGGATTTGACCCGAGCGGTGGTGCTGGAATTCTGAGGGACATCCTGACATTTTCAAAAATGGGCTGGAAGGTAAAGAGCGTTATAACCTCTTTAACATTTCAGGATGGAAAAAGGGTGAGCGGAAAACTTGACCTTTCTCCTGAGGTAATTGATAAACAATTGAAGGAGGTCTCAAGGTTTGGGAAAATTGCAGGAATAAAAATAGGGATGCTCGGAAATTCAGCCATAGTTAAAAAAATTGCGGATTTCCTTAAAAATTTTAAAGGAAAGGTTGTTCTTGACCCTGTCCTTTCTTCTTCCGATGGTTTTCCTCTTCTTGATGAGGATGCATATCCTGTACTTCT
>JBBIVP010000127.1:0-6261 GCA_037439705.1 bacterium | reverse complement strand
TAATATCTTGAAAAGAAGTTATAAAGGTCATTGAACACCTGAAGCTTAATTTCATCAATAGTTTCTACTTCATCTTTTTGTGCTTTTACTGAGAGATAATCTCTACCAAGCGGTGTGTCTTTAAATTGTTCTTTAAGTTCTCCAGCAGGAGTAAAAGCATCCTTACCTAAACCTTGAATAATTTTCTCTTTTGCCTCTTCAAACCTCTGGTTAATATTAGTAAGCCTTTCATCTTTATGCTTAGCAAATGCGGATTCAACCTTATTTTTAAGGTCTTCCTGGATAAATTTTTCTATTTTATCCCTCCTGTAATTAAGGATACGATAAATTCCAAAATCTAAATCACAGGCTTCAAACTGAAAAATTCTTTTAAGCAAATCCTGAAATTTTTGAATACTTTCCATAATCACCTCTGTCTCTAAAAGTTTATTATATTAACAGTATAAAGTTAAAATCAATCTCTTTTCTCTTCCAGGTTAAGACATCCTCTCCACCCTCCACTAACATCATCCTCCTTCCCCTGGTTGCAATGTTCTTCCACCCCTTTTCCTTGAAGAGATTTTTATTTTGTTAAATAATAAAAAAATGAAAAGACCACTTGAAGGAATAAGGGTTCTTGACCTTACAAGACTTCTTCCAGGTCCTTATGCTACCCTCATCCTTGCAGACCTGGGAGCGGAGGTAATAAAAATTGAAGACCCGGTTGCAGGCGATTATGCAAGATGGGGACCACCCCTTGTAAAAACCATGAGCGTTTATTTTATGGCTTTGAACAGAAATAAGAAGAGTGTGATCATAGACCTCAAAAAGGAAAAAGGAAGGGAAGTCTTTGTAACACTTGTAAAAAATAGCGATGTGGTTATAGAAAGTTTCAGACCATCTGTTATGGAAAAACTTGGACTCGGTTATGAAGTTCTTAAAAAAGAAAATCCATCAATAGTGATGTGCTCAATAACTGGATATGGACAAACAGGTTTATATACCCAGAAACCAGGACACGATATAAACTACCTTGCCCTTTCCGGTTTTCTTGATTGCACAGGGGTGAGAGACGGTCAACCCGTAATCCCTGGCGGGCAGGTGGCTGATTACAGCAGTGGTCTGTATGCAGTAATTGGAATCCTTTCAGGAATTATAAAAAAGATGAAAACCGGAGAAGGAAGCTATATTGACATATCAATGACTGAATCTGCTATGTCATTTATGAGCACATTTTTCATTCAGTTTTTTGCCGAGGGCATCCTGCCAACAAGGGGAAAAACAAGGCTTTCAGGAGAGTTCTTATGCTACAACATATACAGAACAAAGGATGGGAAATTCATGGCTTTAGGAGCACTTGAACCAAAATTCTGGGAAGCCTTCTTGAGAGCCATTGGAAGGGAAGATCTAATTGACGAAGCATACTCTCCGGCAGTAGATGGAGAAAGGGGATATGAGGAATTAAAAAAGGAATTTCTTTCAAGAACTCAGGAAGAATGGGTTGAACTCCTGAAAGGAGTTGATGCATGCTGTGAACCTGTAAGAAGTGTGGCTGAGGTTGTTGAGGACCCGCATTTCAAGAAAAGAGAGGTCTTTTTTGTAAGTGATTATCCAAGTGAGGGAAGAATATACCAGATGAGAACTCCAGTACTTATGGACGGAGTTGAAAAGCAACCATATAGAACCAATCCGCCAAAATGGGGGGAACATACAAGAGAGGTTCTATTAGAAATAGGTGGATATAAAGAAAAGGAGATAGAATTGCTTGAAAAAGAGGGAGTGATAAAAACTGGATGATAGATAGAAAGAAAATTAAAATTATGCTTGTTGATGATGAACCTGCAATTTTGAAGATGGAAAAGGAAGCATTGCAACCACTTGGAATTACCCTGATTGAAGCCTCTTCAGGGGTTGAAGCTATTAAAAAAATTGCTGCTGAAAAACCTCATGTCCTCTTTCTTGACCTCGTTCTTCCCGATATGACGGGAGAAAGTATAGTAAAGTTTGTAAAGAGTTCTGAATCTTTAAAGGATGTGAGCGTAATAGTGGTTACAGGAAAAGAGGATAAAGATACCATAGAAAGGTGTTACAGAAGCGGATGCGATGGATATGTGACAAAACCCATAAATCCGGATGCCCTTGCCCAGAAGGTTTTGCTCGCCCTTTCTGAGAAAGGAATAGAGTTGGAGGAATAATAGACAAAAATGACTAAAATGTTCAATTTGCTTGACATTAGTTATGGATTTTAATAAACTGGAGGGCATGAAAAATGAAGATCTCAATATGGGAAATCCCGGAGGAAGGATTAGAAGTAAGTTTAGAAAAAGGAAAAGAATGGATGGAATCCTATCACAGTCAATGGCCATCTATTTACAGGTTCACATCACCCATAAAAGGAACTATGAAAATCCGAAGATTCGGGACAAAGATAATGGTTGAAGGAACAATAAAAACAGAACTTGAACTTGAGTGCTCAAGGTGTTCAAGCATTTTTCTCTATCCCCTATCAATAAATTTTGTCTCAGAATTATATCCATTAGAGGAGTTTATATTTCGTTCTTCAGAACCTCTTGAATTGAGAAAAAATGAGATGGAAATGGAATTCTACCAAAAGGGAACACTTGATCTGGAAGAGGTGATGTCCGCAAACATAATTCTTAACATTCCTACATACCCCTTGTGCAGAGAGGACTGCAAGGGAATATGTCCCACATGCGGAAAAAACAAAAACTATGAAAGTTGCACATGCGAAAAAGAAAAGGTTATAAAAGATGAAAGGTGGCAAACACTTGAAAGTTTAAAAAAATATATATCAAAAAAATGAGGTGAGAAAATGGGTGTACCTAAAAGAAAACATTCTAAGTCAAGAAGGGATAAAAAGGCTTCTCATCAACATCTTTCTCCACCGCCACAGTCAAGGTGTCCGAGATGTGGGCACATCAAGCTCCCTCACAGGGTATGTCCAAACTGCGGATATTACAAAGACAGGCAGATATTTGAAATAGAAGAGTAAAATGAAAATCATCCTTGATGGGTTGGGAGGGGATAATGCGCCGGAGGCAGAACTTGTTGCTGCATCCGAAGCTGTGAGGGAAGGAATCTCTCTCATACTGATTGGTCCAGAAAAAATTTTCAAAAAAAGGCTTAAGAAGGAAATTATAAAAAAAATTGAGATATACAATTGTGAGGAAAGGGTTGAAATGGAGGATAGTCCATCTGAAGCGATAAGAAGAAAAAAAAATTCAACAATTGGACTCGGAATAAAACTCCTTAAGGAAGGATATGGAGATGCCTTTGTAAGTGCTGGAAATACAGGTGCTGTTATGGCTTTTTCCCTTTTCAATCTCGGAACAGCAGAAGGAGTAATAAGACCTGCAATAGGCGGAATTGTTCCAAGAAAAAATGGAGCAAGCCTACTTATTGACATGGGGGCAAATGTAGATTCAAATGCTCTTCAACTTACTCAATTTGCAATAATGGGAGAAGTTTATTACAGAATTGCATTCAATAAAAACTCACCTTCCATAGGGCTATTGAGCACAGGAAAGGAAAAGGGGAAGGGAAATAGAGTGGTTAAGGAAGCAGATAAAATACTTACAAATGCACCCATAAATTACATCGGACTTGTTGAGGGAAGGGACATATTCATAGGAAGCGTAGATGTTGTAGTGTGCGATGGATTTGTAGGAAATACGGTTCTCAAATCAGGGGAGGCACTTGTTCAGTTTATACTTGATGCTGTGAAAGAAGAGGTAAAAAGGAGCCCGAAGGCTATTTTTGGATATCTGCTCATGAGAAATGCTCTCTCAAAGGTAAAAAAGGAACTTGATTATTCTGAGTACGGGGGAGCCCCTCTTCTTGGAGTAAAAAAACCTGTATTTATATGTCATGGTTCTTCTCCTCCTCTTGCTATAAAAAACGCATTAAAACTTGCAGAGAAAATCGCAAGGGACGGGCTTATAGAAAAGGTCCTTAATGCTATTGAAGAGAGCTTAAAATGGCTTCCTACATAAAGGGAACAGGAAGTTTCATACCCGATGAAAGGATTTCAAATAAAGAACTGTCAAAAAAATTTGGAGTTGATGAAGAATGGATATTTCAGAGAACAGGCATTGTTGAAAGGAGAAAGAGCATTTCAAAAGGAGTAGTAGATATGGCTTTTTATGCTTCACTTTCAGCAATTGAAATGGCTGGATTAAATACGGAGCACATAAGTGCTATAATTTTTGCAACCATTACTCCCGAATTTTTAACGCCTTCCTCAGCCTGTGTTCTTCAATCAAAACTTGGCATAAAAAGGGCTATAGCCTTTGACATATCAGCAGCCTGTTCAGGATTCCTCTACGGACTTTTTCTCGCTTCAATGATTGTTGAAAAAATAGAAGGCTCAGCACTTGTGATAGGCGCTGAATATCTCACAAGAATTTTGAATTATAAAGACAGAAACACCTCCATCCTTTTCGGAGATGCAGCGGGAGCGGTCGTTCTTGGAAAAGAACCGCCCGGTCATAAACTTCTTGATTTTTATCTTACAGCAGATGGAACAGGATGGAAATCCCTTCTTGTGCCTGCTGGAGGTTCAAAACTTCCAGCATCAGAAAGGACTGTGAGTCTAAACCTCCATACATTGAGTATGAAAGGGAAGGAAGTATTCAGAAATGCCATTTCGGGAATGGAAGAGGCAATAAAAAACCTGCTGGAGAAAAATGGAATAAAAAACGATGAAATCTCAATGCTCATTCCCCATCAGGCTAACAAAAGGATTACAATATCCCTTGCTGAAAAACTTGGATTTGAAAAGGAAAGAGTTTACTCAAACATATCACATCTCGGAAATACTTCTGCCGCATCCATTCCTGTTGCCCTTGATGAAATTGAAAGAAAAGAAATTTTAAAAAAGGGAGACCTCGTCTGCATGGCTTCTTTTGGAGCAGGATACACCTTTGGAGCCTGTCTTATGGAGTGGTAATATGTTAAAGACGATTCTATGTGAAATCCTTGAGATTGAACATCCAATCCTTCAAGGAGGAATGGCATGGGTATCAAGGGCTGAACTGGTGTATGCGGTTGAAAAAGCGGGAGCATTTGGATTTCTAACATCAGCAATTTTTTCTCCTGATGAACTGAGAAAAGAAATAAGAAAATTAAAGGAAATCGGAGGAAAAAATTTTGGAGTAAACATCTATCTCCTACATCCATCGGTGGAAGAACAGATAAAGGTCTGCATTGAGGAAAGGGTTAAAGCCATTTCAACAGGGGCTGGAACGCCTGGAAAATACATAAAGGAACTAAAAGAGCATGGAATAAAAATTTTTCCTGTGGTCTCAAGTGTATCCCTTGCAAAAAGGCTGGAGAAGCAAGGTGCCACATGCATAATTGCTGAGGGAATGGAATCAGGAGGTCATATTGGAGATGTAACCACCATGTGCCTTGTCCCGCAGATCGTTGATGCTGTTTCAATCCCTGTGGTTGCTGCAGGAGGAATAGCAGATGGAAGGGGGCTTGTTTCAGCTCTATCCCTCGGTGCAGTTGGAATTCAGATGGGCACAAGATTTATTGCTTCAAATGAGGCTCCTGTCCATCCTTCTTATAAACAGGAGATAATTAACGCCATGGAAAGGGATACTGTTGTAACAGGTGCATCTACCGGGCATCCGGTAAGGGTTATAAGAAACAAACTCGCTCTTGAATTCCTGAAAAAGGAAAAAGAGGGAGCTACCCTCAAGGAACTTGAGGCGCTTGGAGTCGGTTCTTTAAGAAGGGCTGTTGAAGGAGATATGGAATGGGGTTCTCTGATGGCGGGACAGATATCAGGCTTGATAAAAGATATAAAGCCTGTAAAAAATATAATTGAGGACATAATAAAAGAAGCAGAAGAGATAATTGAAGGGTTGAAGAGGTTTAAGAAATGAAAAAAGGCTTTCTGTTTCCTGGGCAGGGCTCTCAATTTTCTGGAATGGGAAAAAACCTGTTTGATGAATTTAAGTGCGTAAAAGAAGTATTTGAACTTGCGTCTGATACATTAAAATTGAACATGAAGAAATTATGCTTTGAAAGTTCAAACTCGGAACTAAAACTTACATTCAACGCACAACCATCAATCCTGACCGTGAGTTTTTCTGGTTTGAGAGTTTTGAAAGAAATTCTTGGAATATCTCCTGATTTTTCAGCAGGGCACAGCCTTGGAGAGTGGACCGCCCTTTTATCAGCAGACTCAATTTCCTTTGAAGACGCTTTAAAATGTGTCCGAAAAAGGGGAGAATTCATGCAGGAAAGCATTCC
>JBBIVP010000126.1:1118-6354 GCA_037439705.1 bacterium | reverse complement strand
GGCTGTGCACCAGATTTTTGGGGTTCAGGTTAAATACGATAACCCTCTCATTAATCTGGGCAATTCATTTATAAATTCCATCGTCTCCCTTCTCCATCTCGGATTTGAAATCAGAACTTTTTGTAAGAAGTCTTGAAAATGCACCGAGAAGAAACCATCCCACCGGACCGGTTGATGGCATCCTGAAAGCGCCTCCAAAAACACTGCTCAACGAAATTAAGGAAAGGATGGAAAAGGCAATTTTTATTGTGCTTTCTGAATTCAGAACTTCTTTAAATGAATTTCTAAAAATGAAATAGAGAAGGTATATAAATGTGAGAAAGCCTATAATTCCTGAGGATGGAAGAAGGGCGAAGAGGTAACTCTCTGTTCCGTATGTCTCCCCTCCAAATTTAGAGCCTGCAAGGGTTCCGCTTCCAAGACCATGTCCAAATGGGTATTTGAGAACATAATCTATAAGGTAGTATTTCCATATTTTTAACCTCGTCTGAAATGTCTCTTCTTCTGTTGGTGATTTTAAACCCCTCATTATGTGTAAGTAATAAACCTGTGTCACCTTCATACCTCCCATCGGTCTGGGAGGGGGGCTTATTAAGAGTTCAAAAATGGCATATAGAACGAAAAATACAAGAACCCCTCTTATAAAAGCCTTCTTTACCTCCCTCGCTGTTAAAGAAAAGAGAACAAAAATGGAAAATAAGAGTGAGAACACAGATGACCTGACACCCGTAAAAATAAGGGCTAAAGTGATTGGTATGAGGAAGGGGAGTGGTAGGAGCGATTTTTCAAATATCATCCTCCCAAACATTATTGCACCCCCAATTGCAAAGAACCTGCTTGATTCATCAGGACTCATAAAAGAAGAAAATGCCCTCGGGTGCCCCCACATCTTTACAGTTACATATTGCTTCTGAACATTCTTTACCCAGTAATCCTCAAAGGGCATCAAACCATAAAAAAATTGAAAAATTCCATATATGGCAGTGATTAGGGCAGTTATTGAAATGACCTTTAAAATCCTTTTTAAAAATTCCTCATCTCCAAAAAGAAAACCTGGAATAAACCACAGAGAAGGAAATATCATAAATATGGAGCCAGCAAGTCCAACAAGGATATTTCCCTGAAGGGGGTTAAAAATCTGAAGGAAAAATACAAAAAGAAGAAAGAGATATATCCTGAATGCTTTATTCCTTGAATATTCATCGGAAAGCTCTTTTCTCATATTTATGAAAAGATATGTCATCAAAAATAAAAGGTAAAAAACCTCAGTTAGATGAATAACATCATACCTTGTGAAGGGTGTAATAAGGTAAAAGAGCCTTCTTATTAACCCCTTAAAGGGAAGCCATAAAAAGACAAAGAAGATGGACGCCTTTATGTCAATGAGCGCTATCAAACAGAAAAGGGAGACTATCTGAAAAATCAAAAGGAATTTGAGGGGATTTCCCTCGGAGATTATAATTTTAACAGCGAAAATCGCAAGGAATAAACTTAATGGCAAAACGAAAATTTCTAATTTTTTCATAGTTTAATTTTATCATTTATTTTTTATCAGTGAAAGAGAACAAAATGGAGAAAAAATTTCGCTTGACACATAAAGGAAAAATATTTAAAAAATAATATATGAAAAAAGGAGGAATAAAATGAAGAATGGGATCCTGATAATAGGAATGCTGATGGGCGCTATCCAGGCGTATGGGGCAGTTTTTCTTGATGAGGACCGGAGCATAGTTTTTACAATGAGAACCTACACATTAGGAAGAATTCTAACTCAGGAACCTGAACTTTTTAGAAAGGAATACTACAATGTTGGAGCGTGGAGTCTTCTTCAGCACAGAACCTACCTTGAACCGCAACTTATGCAGGACCTTTCAGCAAGAACCGATGTGACACCAGTTTTAAAATGGTTCAGGGATAACCTGGGAATTGACAGGATGAAGTATTTCATAGGGGTGAGGATTGAATACGATGGGGTTTATGACTATGGTCCTGATTTTTACAGAAAAAGGCTTCCAGATGAAATCACAGATGATTTAAAACTCAAGATGAGGCTTTTTGAGGTTTACGGAGATCTCAGGCTTCTTGAAAGGTTATATTTCAGAATAGGAAAACAGAACATCTCATGGGGTGAAACGGATGTCTTCAGGCTCCTTGACCAGATAAATCCTCTTGACCAGACCTTCGGAGGATTCTTAACAGCCCTTGATGAAAGAAGGGTTCCTTCGTTTATGATAAAAGGAACACTGGACCTCGGAAGTTTCTGGAAATTTTACAGCCTCTCACTTGAAGGATTCATTGAACCAGAACCTGAACTTACAAAAGGACCAACCCTTCCAGCTGGTGCTCCATGGGCTATTGTAACAGGTCCTCCAACTCCATTTGAAATGAGAATGCCAAAAAAAGAGGCATGGAAGGATTCAAGGTTTGGAGGAAGATTTTTTGGAACAATCGGCGATTACACATTCTCTCTTGCTAACTACTGGACATACATTGACAATCCAACACCTTATCTTCGGTTTGATAAAACAATCTTTGACCCTGTAATCAAGAATATTCCTGATGCTGAAAAACCAATAAAAGAAGCATTTCCCTCAGGGGTTCCTTATATTGAACTTGGTTACCCGAGAATAATGCTTTCCGGTGCTTCGCTTTCAGGTCCAATTCCGTTCTCTCCCTATTCAATAATAAGGCTTGAGTTTGCATATATCTACAACTATCCCCTTTTTATCCCGGAAAAGAACATCCCAATTCTAAGACCCGTTCTTGAACTTCCTGAAGAGAAACTTGACGATTATCCATCCTTACTCAATGCACTCCTTGAGCAAAAGGGGGTTCTGGAAGAGGGAATTGAAGGCGAGATTGAAAAAAGAGGAATGATAAGATGGGCAATAGGAATTGACAGAAATCAGTGGATAAGGTTCCTCAACCCGAGACAGACATTCTTTATATCAGCCCAGTTCTTCGGAGAACATATAAGGGAACTTCCTGATGGTGCTTCCTATTCCATACAGAACAGAGTCGAAGAAAGGAAAGTACCACTTCCTGATGGAAGCAGTCACCCCCTCTCAAAACCTTACTTCGTAGCTCTCTCTCCAAATTCCTACAAGGCAACATTTCTTATGAGAACAGGCTATCCTGTTTTAAAGGGATACCTTAGCCCTGAATTCTCAATGATAATGGAATTTGGAAATTTCAATATGTTTGCTTATGTGATTCAACCATCAATAAGCTATTACAGAGACCCGTTCAGGGTGCGGATTGAATACAATTACCTTGCTGGAGATTACTCTGGAGTTGGATTCTTAAAAGACAGGGACAATTTAATGGTTAAGATAGAATACCTTTTGTAAGGAGGAAGGCATGAAGGGAAGAATAATTTTTATGGCTTTTGGTCTTTGTTTAACCCTTTCCTGCGCAAAGGAAAATGGAATTTTTGACCTGACAGTATCCGAAAAAAGAGAGGTGACGGGAATTGAAAATAAGGTTGAGGTCATCAGGGATGAATGGGGTGTGATTCACATCTATGCAAAGACCGAAAAAGACCTGTTCTTTGTTCAGGGATACATGCAGGCATGGGATAGACTCTTTCAGATGCTTCTGATGAGAGGACTGGCAAAGGGTGAACTTTCAATGCTCATCGGTCAATCTACACTTCCGATGGATTTAACTATGAGGCTCTTCAATTTGAAAGGAGTAGCAGAGAAAATGTGGGAGATGATTCCTGATGAAGAAAAAGAATTGCTTCAGGCATACGCTGATGGCGTAAATGAGTTTATGAGAAATGCGAAACCTTATGACCTTCCATTTGAACTTCTCGCACTGGGCATATCAAGTGCGAAAAATCTACCTCCCTGGACTCCAATTGACACGCTTGCCTTTGCAAGATTTATGACCTTCAATCTCAGCTTTGAGGATGAGGGAAGTTTCGGAGAGAAGTATAAAAAAATTCAGGAGAGACTTCTTCAAGAATATCCTGGAAATATAACGCTCGTATCAGGAATGTTGATGGACCTCTTAGCCTTCAACATAAACACAATGAGGTCGTATCCTGTAAGGGATGTTCACATCCAGATTCCTCAGAGGATAAGTTCAAGCCTTTCAATGAAAAAAGATAGATTGAAAATTGATTACCGGATGAAAATAAAAGAATCTCCTGTCCTGAAAAATCTTGAGCCTGTTTTTGAGATATTCAGGGGTTCAAGATATATGAGCAACAACTGGGCTATTAGTGGCTCAATAAGTGAAACTGGAAATCCATTAATTGCAAATGACCCGCACCTTTCTTTGACCCAGCCACCTGTATTTCATGAGGAGCACCTCAACACGAAGAAAAATGGAGGAGAAATAAATGCGGGAGGTGTCATATTTACGGGAGCACCCGGAATTGTTATTGGCTTTACAGATAACATTGCCTGGGCAGAAACAGTTGTTGGCTACGATGTAACGGACTTCTATGTGGAGATTTTATCTTATAGTAATAAGCGGTGGAAGGTTTTGAGAAATGGAGAATGGGTTGAGGTGCTTGAAAGAAATGAATCAATTCCATTTTTACCCGAGAACGGTTCCTGTGGAATTGAACAAGATATTATGGATGAATTGAAAGAATATCCTGTGGAGATATCAGAACCTTTTTATTCCAATAATATTGGGCTTTGTATCCTTCCTGTAACAATATACGAGGTTGAAGGACATGGACCTGTGGTATCCAAGATGCTTGAAGAAAACCCGCCTCAACTCATAAGTGTCCGATGGACAGGATTTGAGCCATCACTGGAACTGAGAACATTTCTTGGTTATCTAAAAGCTAAGGGAATTAATGATGCAAAGGAGGCTGTTAAGAACTTCAAGGTAGGTGCCCAGAATCAACTCATAATTGACAGGGATGGAAACATAGGATGGTTTCCCCATGCATTGGTTCCAGAAAGAAATATAATAAATTGTGCGGACGAGAATTTCAATCCTCTTCCACCCCATATAATTCCTCCTGTCCTTCCCATGCCAGGAGATGGAAGATGCGACTGGAAAGGATCCATTGAGGGAGATGACCTTTTAAACTTAATCTCCCTTGAAAATCCAGAATCCGGATTCATAGTTACCGCAAACAACTCTCCTTCACCAATCACTTCTCCATACATTGGTGCATATTTTGACCTCGGATACAGGGCTTCAAGAATCCAGACCTTGATAAACGAGAAACTGAAGGGAAAAGGAAAAATTAATGCAGAAGATTTAAAAG
>JBBIVP010000126.1:0-1108 GCA_037439705.1 bacterium | reverse complement strand
GCTAATAGAATTCAAACCCTTATAAACATAATACTTATTGATAAAAGCAATATTAATCCTGTCGATTTAAAATAGATTCAAGCAGACGCTCATTCAAATACCTGTGATGACTTTCTCCCTGTTTTGAAAGATGGTCTTACTGCTAATAAATGGAATGAACTTGATGACAGTGAAAAATCCATATACAGCGAATATCTAAAAGACTGGAATTGCGATACTTCATCTGGATATCAATTGAAAGATGGAAAAATTCAAAAGGATGAGGCAACAATGAAGAATGCCATCGCAACAAGCATATTCCACACATGGTATGCGAACTTCGTCCATAACACCTTTGACGATGAAACAGGAGAAGCCCTACCTGACCAGATATATGGAATGGCAATCTATCACATAACATTCAGAAAAAATTGTGCTTCAAATCCTGCTGAACCCTGTCAGTTAACAGGAGATGGAGAATCAAAATCCAGTCCATTCTGGGATGATATAAATACGGATCCTGAGGAAACAAGGGATGACATAGTCCTCAAGTCATTCAGGGAGGCTCTCGCTGGTCTTAAAAACGCCATTGGGACTTCAGACCCTTCCTCCTGGCTCTGGGGAAAAATTCACAAACTCATTCTCAAACACATTTCATGCATTGCAGAATGCCCTCCTGAAATAGCAATTCTGAATGTTCCTTCCCAGTTTGACCCTGTATACGGCGTTCTATCTCCTGTTGGAATAGGATTTCCACGAGCTGGAGACCAGTTTGTGGTTGATAATTCAGACCCAGGACTTTCAAAAACGGATGAAAGCACACCAAGAACATGGACATACAGTTCCGGACCATCCTACAGGATGGTGGTAGAGATGACAAAGGATGGTCCAAAGGCATGGACTGCTATTCCGGGTGGAAATGTTGCCCGACCGAAGAGCAACCATTACTCAGACCAGATAAAGGAACTCTGGTGGCAGAACAAGTATAAAGAATTTCCATTTAAGGACGAAGATGTTAAAAAGTCAGCAGAGGAACTTATTATATTTGAACCAAAATAAAGGAGGTTGAAAAAATGAAGAAGGTGGTATTAGGAACAATTTTTTTACTGTTTGCCTCAAGTTTGAAGGC
>JBBIVP010000125.1:0-6364 GCA_037439705.1 bacterium | reverse complement strand
TTCCGAATCAGTAGGTCCCTTTCCACTCATAACTATACAGAACTTTCTTGAGCCATTTTCCTTTGCTCTTCTTGCAGCGTAAACTATATCCTCCACATCCAGAAGAGTATGCTTTTTGATTTCTGCTTTGCTTATCCTGGACTGTGAGCAGAAAGCACAATCTTCACTGCATATCCCAGTTTTTGTACTAAATATGGAACATAGATAAACCCTGTTTGAAAATATGCTTTTTGTGATTTCACAAGCAATCCTTTTAAGCTCTGCAAATTCTTCTTCTTTAGAATTCAGAACAAAGAGGGCATCTTCCTTGGAAATTCCTTCATACCCCCTTTTTTCAATTTCCTTTAATTTTTTCAGGTTCATTTGATTGTAATTTTAAGTATTTTAAAAGAATGTTCAAGAAAAACTGTTTAAATATTTTATGTTACAATTCACAGATTTCCTCTTTTATAGAAACTATGTGTCTCCTTTTACTGAGGTTATATCCCTTTTGCTCGGTTTTTAATACCCCTTTTTATTCTCAGAGAATTTTGTGAAGGAATAAGGTTGAAAGGATTTTTAACCATTTTCAGAATAGGGAGATATTCTAAACTGGATTGCCTCTGCTATGTGTGCGCTTTTTATCTCTTCCGAATTATCAAGGTCTGCAATTGTCCTTGCAACTTTAATGGTTTTAAAATATCCCCTCGCAGTGAGCCCCAGTTTTTCTACTGCTGATTTAAGAAGTGTTTTGGATTTATCATCAAGAGGACAGAACTTCTTAATATCTTTCGGTTTCATTTCTGAATTCCACTTAACGCATCCAAACCTTTCAACCTGCCTTTTTCTTGCCATCTCAACCCTTTTTCTTATCTCCGAAGAGGTTTCTGATGGAGAGGTTGAAGAGAGCTCTTCGTAAGAAAGAGGGGGAAGATGAACCTGAAGGTCAAACCTGTCAAGGATTGGTCCTGAAACCTTTTTTCTATATTTTCTTATATCTTTGTGAGAGCACCTGCACTCCCTTTTTTTATCCCCAAGATATCCGCAGGGACATGGATTCATTGCTCCTACAAGCATAAATTTAGAAGGATACCTAACTGCCCTTGAAGCCCTTGTTATAATTACCTCTCCTGTTTCAATTGGTTGTCTTAGTGCCTCAATGACATTTCTGTCAAATTCTGGAAGTTCATCAAGAAATAAAACCCCATTGTGGGCAAGCGAGATTTCACCGGGCATGGGCGGATTTCCTCCTCCTATTATTCCTATATCTGAAATAGTATGATGAGGCGCTCTGAAGGGTCTTTTCTTCAAAAGCCCACCCTTTAATAATCCCCTTATGCTGTATATCTGGGTTGTTTCTATTATTTCTTCAAAGGTTGGTTCAGGAAGAAGCGTTGGAATCCTCTGGGCGAGCATGCTCTTCCCGACTCCGGGTGGACCAATCATCAAAAGATTGTGGTTTCCGGAGGCACATATTTCAATTGCTCTCTTTGCCTGAACTTGACCTTTTATTTCTGACATGTCAACTTCAGGTTCCTTTTCTCCTTCAGAAATTTCATTGGGTTTTACTGGTTCACAAATTCTTTCTCCGCGCAAAAATTCAACGCACTCGTGAAGGGCGGAAAAACCATACACTTCAATTCCATCAATTATGCTTGCCTCATAACTTGAGGAAACTGGAAAAATTGCCTTCTTTATTTCAGATTTTTTTAAACCGAGAGCAAAGGAAAGGGCTCCCCTTATACCCTTTATTTTTCCATCAAGTGAAAGCTCTCCTGCAATAAAGAACTCTTTGGCAACCTCCTGAGAAATAAGACCAAGTCCAATCATTATTCCTATTGCTATTGGAAGGTCATAAAATGCTCCTTCTTTTTTTATGTCAGCCGGTGCAAGATTAACAGTAATTTTTCTCATTGGAAACTCGTAACCGGAATTGCTGAATGCACTCTTCACCCTTTCCCTTGCTTCTTTGACAGAACTTTCGGGAAGTCCTACAATGGTGAAGGAGGGAAGTCCCCTTCCTATGTCTACTTCCACATCTACCCTGAACCACTCTATTCCCCATAGTCCTCCGCTCAAAATCCGTGCAATCATAAAAATAAGTATAAATCCCCAAAAATCATTTTTCAATATTTTTCGTTATTTTCTTAAAAAACCGATTAAAAATAGAATGAGGAAGCATTTTTTGAATAAACTTGACTTTAATTCGAAATGCTATAAATTTATAAAAAGGGATTTAAGCCGATGGAAAAAACAAGAAGAAATCCGTTTCCTACAGTGGATATAATTATTGAGGTGGACGGGGGAATTGTGCTTATAAAAAGAAAGAACAAACCATATGGATGGGCTATTCCAGGTGGATTTGTTGAATATGGAGAAACTGTGGAGGAATGTGCTATAAGAGAAGCAAAAGAAGAGACTTCTTTAGATGTAGAGATAATAGAGCAGTTCCATGTATATTCGGCTCCTGATAGAGACCCAAGATTTCACACGATTTCAACTGTGTTTATAGCAAAAGCAAAGGGAAAACCTGTTGGAGGAGATGATGCAAAAGAAGCTGGCATTTTTGATGAGAATTCTTTGCCCGAGGATATAGCTTTTGATCACAGAAAAATTCTTGAAGATTATTTCAGGTACAAAAAAACGGGGGTGAAGCCAAAATGATTGAGATAATAAGGACATTTGTAGGAATTGAGCTTCCAGAAATAGTAAAAAAGGGAATAGCAGAAATAAAAAATCGGTATTCAGATATGGAGGGAGTATCCTGGATAAAGCCAGAAGGGGCGCATTTAACTATAAAGTTTCTTGGAGAGATAGGGAGCGATGTTGTTGATGGACTTGCCTGTGCTCTTGAGCCAGGGATGGAGAATGTGAAATCTTTCAAAATGAAAATAGAAGATGCAGGAGTATTTCCCAACCTCTCTAAACCGAGAGTTTTATGGCTTGGTGTGAAAGACGAAAAACATCTTAGACAACTGCATCTCAAGGTTGATGAGGAAGCGAGAAAAGTTGGAATAAATAAGGAAGAAAGAAATTATCATCCTCACATAACAATAGCGAGAATAAAGGCGGATACATGTCCTCCGAAATTGAAGGAGTTTCTGAAGGAATTCAAAGGAAAAACCCTCTGGGAAGGGATAGAAGTGAAATCTATTGTAATATATAAAAGCGTCCTTAAACCAGATGGTGCGGAATATGAGAAACTCTACGAGATTCCACTTTTAGGAGGAGAAAAATGACAACAAAAGAAAAGAAGGACGAAAAACTCAAGGCTCTTGAAAGCGCTTTGAGTGTGATTGAAAAGCAGTACGGTAAGGGTTCCATAATGAGGCTTGGGGAAGATGGTAAAGTAAAAGAAATACCTGTGATTTCTTCTGGTTCTATATCGGTGGACCTCGCTCTCGGAATAGGTGGTTATCCAAGAGGGAGGGTTATTGAAATTTATGGTCCTGAGGCATCAGGTAAGACAACACTTGCCCTTCACGCCATAGCAGAGGTTCAGAAAGCAGATGGAGAGGCTGCTTTTATAGATGCTGAACATGCCCTTGATGTACATTACGCAGAAAAACTGGGAGTGGATACGAAAAGGTTACTCATCTCCCAGCCAGATTATGGAGAACAGGCTCTTGACATAGCAGAAATTCTGGTGAGAAGCGGTGCTACTGACATAGTGGTAATAGATTCAGTAGCAGCTCTTGTTCCAAAAACTGAACTTGAAGGTGAAATGGGCGAAGCAACAATGGGGGCTCAGGCAAGGCTTATGTCTCAGGCTTTGAGAAAGCTCACAGGAGCAATTCACAAATCCAGTGCAATAGTGATATTCATAAATCAGATGAGACAGAGAATAGGAACATTTTTTGGTAATCCAGAAATAACAACGGGTGGTAATGCTTTAAAATACTATGCCAGTATAAGAATTGATATACGAAAAACCAATCCCATTAAAGAAGGGGATATGATTGCAGGTTCAAGGGTCAGGGTAAAGGTTGTGAAGAACAAGCTTGCTCCTCCATTCAGGGAAGCAGAGTTTGACATTCTTTATGGGGAAGGGATATCAAAGGAAGGAGAAATTATAGATCTTGGAGTTGAGAATGAAATAATTGAAAAAAGTGGTGCATGGTTTTCATACAAAGGTGAGAGACTGGCACAGGGCAGGGACAATCTCAGAAAACTTCTCAAGGAAAACGAAAAATTGAGGAAAGAAATAGAAAATGCTATAATTGAGAAATTAGGATTGAAAAAAGTCAATGGAACTAAATGATATACTGAGATTAGCGCTTCAGAAGAAGGCTTCGGATATTCATTTAAAAGCAGGACTTCCACCTGTATTCCGTATTCATGGTGAACTTGTCCCTCAAGCGGATATAGGGAAAATATCCCCTGAAGGAATAGAGAAGATGCTTTTCGCAATAATGAGTCCCATGCAGAAAGAAAAGTTCAAGAAGGAAAAAGACCTTGATATGGCATACGGCGTTGCGGGACTTGGAAGGTTCAGGGTAAACATATTTCAACAAAGAGGAACTTTGTGTGCTGTTTTCAGGGCAATTCCAATGGGGGTTCCATCTATCCCAGAATTAAACCTTCCGAAAATAGTTGAAAAACTCGCAATGGAGGAAAGAGGGCTTATTATCGTTACAGGAACAACAGGGTCAGGAAAATCAACAACCCTTGCTGCAATGATAGATTTCATAAACAGCAGGGTTAAAAAACATATAATCACCATTGAAGACCCAATTGAATATCTTCTGAGGGATAAGAACAGCATAATAAACCAGAGGGAAATAGGAACGGACACAGTTTCATTCGTTCAGGCTTTGAGGGCTGCACTGAGAGAAGACCCTGATGTGATAATGGTGGGAGAAATGAGGGATAAGGATACAATTGAAACAGCACTCCTTGCTGCGGAAACAGGACATCTTGTCCTTTCAACCCTTCACACCCTTGATGCCACTGAGACAGTTAACCGAATAATTTCTGTCTTTCCACCCCATCAGCACAGACAGATAAGGATTCAATTGGCTTCTGTGTTGAAAGGGGTTATATCGCAGAGACTTGTCCCAAGGGCTGATAAAAAAGGAAGGGTTCCTGCTGTTGAAGTAATGATAAATACCGCTTTGATCAGGGAATGTATTCTGGATAAGGATAGAACAAAAGAAATAAGGGATATAATAGCGAAGGGTTATACAACATACGGAATGCAGACCTTTGATCAGTCTTTGCTTTCTATTTATACAAAAGGTCTCATCACATATGAGGAAGCTATGAGACAGGCTACAAATCCCGATGACCTCGCTTTGAGAATAAAAGGCGTTGCATCTTCTACCGATCTGAAATGGGAGGACTTTGAGGTAGGGGTGGAAGAGGATAAAGAAGAAAAAATTTGATGAAATTTATCCTCCTTTCTTTTCTTTTTTATCCCCTTTACATTCTTCCTTCCCAGTCAATTTTAAAAAAATGCTCTGAAAAAATTATTCACTTCAAATCTCCTGTGCTCATAAGTGGAGAAGGGGAAAGGAAGTTTGGGGAAGAGAGCGTTAAATTTGATATAAAAATCCTTCTTGACGGAAAAAATTTTAAAGTTGAAGCCACCTTTCCCGGTGGAAAAGAGGTGATAATAAAAAATGTAAGAAGAACTGCGAGAATTGTTGGTAACAGAGAGATTCCACTTACCACCTCTTTTGCATTTTTGCCTGAAATTTTGAACCTTCTCTTTTTTTCCACAGATTATTCTCTTGAAAAATTCGGCGTGGATACATCTGTCGTTTCATTTACAAGAGAAAAAAAACTTGGAATAATTTCCTTTTCCCTCGGTGCGAAAGATGGTTTTCTTTTAGCAAATCAGTTCTGGGTGAACAAAAATAGTTTTCTTCCGGTTAGGTTTATATACATAAAAGAGGAAAAGGTTTATGACATAAAGTTTACAGGCTTTATCGTAAAAGATGGAGAAAAGTTTATGCCCGACAGATTTGAATTTTCGGATCCGGAGGGTGAAGGAAGCATGATTTTTAAAATATGGAATCCGTTTGAAAAACTTGACCCTTCAGTTTTTGAAATTCCACCCGCTGAGAAGCAGGAACCAGAAAATGAAGAAAGCATAGAGGAACTCATAAAAAGGTTTGAGGGGAGATAATGGCGAAAGTTAATCTTTCCGCCCTTCTATTCAAAGTTCCACAGAGTTTTCAGAGGTTTTTGAAAAAGTTAAGATACATATGCGAGATGAGGGAGCGATGAATCCTTTGGTTTATAAAGGTCTTCTAAATTATTTCATTCAAATTGTAAAATATCGCATATATAACTTGTACAAAAACTTGAAAATATAAGGTGTTATGAGATATAATTTTAAAAAAGGAGGTTCTGGAGAAAGATGAGCAAGAAAGTAATCATG
>JBBIVP010000124.1:0-6436 GCA_037439705.1 bacterium | reverse complement strand
TTTTTTCTCTTTAGAGTAAGGGATGGTTGCCCTTATTTCAATTATTTTGAGGAAACAATCCCTTTTCATAGAGATTATTTTTGAGGAACGCCGAATAATTGATTTTTATTTTTAAAGAGAGAAAATAGTTTGATGAGAATAAAGGTTTTTGAGGGAATAAGGGTTCTTGACCTTACAAGGGTTCTGGCGGGTCCATATTGCAGTCTTATACTCTCTGACCTTGGGGCAGAGGTAATAAAAATAGAGCCACCTGATGAACCGGACCCAACGAGAAATATGGGACCAAGATGGAAAGGGATGAGCGCCTATTTCATAAGCATAAACAGAAATAAAAAAGGAATGACTCTCAATCTAAAAAATGAAAAAGGAAGGATGATATTTTATGAACTTGTGAAAAAATCTGATGTAGTGCTTGACAATTTCAGACCAGATGTGCCAAAAAAATTAGGAATAGATTATGAAACCCTCTCAAAAATAAATCCAAAAATAATCTCGTGTTCAATCTCTGCCTTCGGAGTTGATGGTCCGAGGGCTCATCAGCCTGCATTTGATCTGAGCATCCAGGCTATTTCTGGAGCAATGAGCATAACTGGATATGAGGGATTTCCTCCTGTTAGGATGGGAATTCCACTGGGCGACATTGCGGGAGGACTTTTCGGAGCGATAGCAATCTCATCTGCACTTTATTTAAGGGAAAAAACTGGAAGAGGGACAAAGATAGACCTTTCGCTTCTTGACTCTAATATCTCCCTTTTGACATATGTGGCAGAATACTATTTTGTAGATGGAAAAATTCCCGGGAGAGTTGGTTCGTCCCATCAGACGATAGTTCCCTATCAGGCTTTTAAAACAAAGGATTCTTACATCGTGGTTGCCATCCTTACGGAGAAGTTCTGGGAAAGGTTTGCAAACGCAATAGGTCTTCCTGAGCTCATAGACGACGAAAAATTCTCAACCAACGAGAATAGACTAAAAAACAAATCTGAACTCCTTTCCATACTTGAAAAAAAATTTGAGGAAAGGACAACAGAGGAATGGCTTTCAATTCTTGAAACTGCTGAAATTCCGTGCGCTCCTGTTTATAATATTGCTCAGGCTCTTAATGATGAACAGATAAAGGCAAGAAATATGGTTCAGGAAATAGGAGGTTTAAATGTTCTGGGCAATCCAATAAGAATGGATGGGGTGAACTCGGAAAAATTTTCGTTTCCACCTCTTCACGGTGAGCATACGGAAGAAATTCTGAAAGCTCTTCTCGGCATGAATGATGAAGAAATAAAAAAACTTAAAGGGGATGGGGTGATATGATAAGAAGGAGTATACTTTATGTTCCCGGGATATCGGAAAAGATGATAAGAAAATCTGCTGAATTAAAAGCAGACGCAATAATTTTTGACCTTGAGGATGCGGTTGCCCCTGACCAGAAGGAAAAGGCAAGGGAAGTTCTTAAAAATTTTATTAACGAATTGTCCTTCGGCGAAAAAGAGGTGATAGTAAGGGTCAACGGACTTCAAAGCGGACTTACCCGGGACGACCTTAGAAGTGTTCTTTCCGATAAAATTGATGCGGTTCTTCTTCCAAAGGTTTTATCGGAAAAAGATGTCCAAAGTTTTGAAAGGATGGTTTATGAAGTCTCAAAGGAAAAAGGGCTGAAGAAAGAAATAAAAATCCATCTCATGATTGAAACTCCTTCATCGGTTCTCAGGATAAGGGAGATAGCAAATTCGTCAGAAAAACTTTCAGCATTTCTTCTTGGTTCTGCAGATTTATCAAAAGAAATGAGGTGTAAGAACAAGAAGGAAATACTTCAACCCCTTATGAGTTTGGTGATAGCAGGAGCAAGGACAAAAAAGATTGATGTCATTGACGCACCATTTTTTAACATAAAAGATACTGAAGGGCTTGAAAGGGACTGCCTTATTGCGAAGGAGATGGGATTTGATGGAAAACAGATAATTCATCCATCCCAGATAGAAATTGTAAACAGAATTTTTTCTCCCTCTGATGAAGAGATTCTTTGGGCTCAAAAGGTTATATCACATTATGAAGAAGCCATGAAAAAGGGAATAGGTGTTATTTCAATTGATGGAGAGATGATTGAGAGACTTCATTACGAACAGGCTTTGAAAATAAAGAAACTTGCGAAGAGGATAAAAAAATGAGGTTTTATGAATTTGAGGGGAAAAGGCTTTTTAAGGAATGGAATTTACCTGTGCCCGAAGGTGAACTCGTTGAAAAAGAAGATGAACTCTTAAAGGCAGGTGAAAAAATCGGTTTTCCACTTATGGCGAAGGTTCAGGGTCTAAAAGGAGGGAGGGGAAAGAAAGGAGGAGTTAGAGAAATAAAAGATGAAAAGGAACTTCTTGAGTTCGGAGAAAAAATTTTCAAGGAAGGATTTGATGGGACTCGTGTTCGCGGTATTCTTCTTGAAAAAAAACTGATGGCGGAAAAGGAGTTTTATCTTGGAATCACCATTGATGAGCTTGAAAAAAGGAACTGCATTCTCTTTACAGAGGGCGGAATGGATGTGGAGGAGATTGCAAAAACCGGAAGGGTTTTGAAATTGACAATTGACCCCTTTACAGGAGTTAAAAGTTTTATGATGAAAATGTTTTTCGCAACAACTGGATTTAAAGGAAAGACCCTCCTTCAACTCTCTGAAATTGCTGTCCAGCTTTATGACCTTTACATAAAAATGGATGCTAATCTGGCAGAAATAAATCCACTTATCCTGACGAAAGAACACGAATTCTTCTGCGCTGACTCAAGGATTGAAATAGACGATGACGCTCTTAACCTTCAGAAAAAAAATCTTGAAAGGTTCAACATACCGATAAGAGAGGAAAAGGAGAGGGAACCAACAGAACTTGAGATAAAAGCAAAGGAAATAGACCAACTTGACCACAGAGGGGTTGCCGGGAGGGTTGTTGAATTTGATGGAGATCTTGCACTGATAATCGGAGGTGGAGGAGCAAGTTTGACCGTATTTGACGCAATTTTAAGATACGGAGGAAAGCCTGCAAACTACTGTGAGATAGGAGGAAATCCAACTGTGAAAAAGGTTCAGAAACTGACAGAACTCCTTTTGAGCAAAAAGGGAATAAGGGGGGTTGCAGTCATTACAAATGTTCTATCAAATACGAGGGTTGACTTGGTGGCAAGAGGGGTTATAAAGGGGATGCTTTCAAAGGGCATAGACCCATCAAAATTTCCGGTTGTCTTCAGGGTTCCGGGTTCATGGGAGGAAGAGGGTTTTAAAATTCTTGAAAAATATGGAATAAAATACTTCACGAGAGAGCATACAATGGATGAGGCTGCAAAATTCATAGTGGAATTATTAAAGAAGGAGGGATAATTGGCAATCCTTGCGGACAGAAATACAAGGGTGATAATTCAGGGAATAACAGGGAGGGAAGCAGCCACAATGTCGCAGGAAATGCTCGCATACGGAACAAAGGTTGTGGCGGGTGTAACACCCGGAAAAGGGGGACAAAAGGTTCACGGAATTCCTGTTTTTGATACCGTGATAGAAGCAGTTGAAAAATGTGGAGGTGATACTTCCATTGTTTCTGTTCCTCCGCTTTTTTCAAAGGATGCAGTTATGGAGGCAGCAGATGCTGGAATAAAACTCATTGTGGTTTTAACCGAAAGGATTCCAAAATCCCATGTGATAGAGATGCTTGCATTTGCGGAATCAAAAGGAGCAAGGGTTATCGGTCCAAACTCTCCCGGAATTATATGCCCGGAAGAAACAAGGCTTGGTTACCTTGGTGGAAGCAATCCTGAAAAGGCTTACATGAAGGGACCTGTTGGGATAATCTCAAGAAGCGGTGGAATGTGCACGGAACTGGCGAACATCCTTACAAGGAATGGAATCGGACAATCAACCGTGATTGGAATAGGAGGAGATCCGGTTGTTGGAACTACATATACTGACCTTCTCCCTCTTTTTCAGGAGGATGAGGAAACAAAAGTTGTTTTGCTTTTCTGTGAACCGGGTGGGAAAAAAGAAGAGGCAGCTGCAGAATTCATAAGGGAGAAGTTCACAAAAAAGGTTGTGGTGTTTTTCGGAGGAAGGTTTGTGGATAGAATGCCCGGCATGAGATTCGGACATGCCTCAGTTATTGTAAGACCCGGATACGGCACCACAGAAGAAAAAATAAAACTTTTTAAATCAGCGGGATGTATAGTGGTTGAAACCTATTCTGAAATTCCAGAAATCATAAAGGAGTTTATCTGATGGGAACATTTGTTACAGTAATAATAAAGGAAAATTGCAGGGATGGATGTAAAAAATGCGTTGAAGTATGTCCCCTTAACATTTTTGAGGTCAAAGGAGAAAAAATATCCGTAGTTTCTGAAAACGAAGACGAATGCACCTTCTGCAATCTATGTCTTGAGGTATGTCCCGAAAACGCAATTATAATAAAAAAGGAATACTGAACCCAGAAAGCGTCAATTTGGAAATTTGAATTAAAGACCAGAATTTAATATCCTGATAGAAAATGGAGAAAACAATAAAAAGCTTAATAGTATGGTTTTTTATCTTTACAGTCTTCATAGCACTCTACTGGTATATAAAAAACAAAGAGTATGCTCCGAAGGAACTCACGCTTACTGAATTTTACTCAAAGATTGAAAATGGTGAAATAAAAGAGGTTACAATACAGGGAAATGAAGCGGAAGGAAAGGGTATAAAAAACGAAATCTACAGAACTGTTCTGATAAATGACCCAGACCTTCTGAAATTTCTCCGTTCCCACAATGTGAGCGTGAAAGCCGAAAGGGAAAGAAATACCCAGTTCTGGAGGGATATTCTCTTTCTAATACCGCTCTTTATATTTGTAATATTCTGGATAGGAATGATGAGGCAGATACAAGTTCCCGGCGGGAAAGCCTTTAGCTTTGGAAAGAGCAGGGCAAAGCTCTTCACCCCTTCCACTCAGAAAGTTACTTTCAATGATATTGCAGGGATAGACGAGGCTAAGGAAGAGGTCAAAGAAATAATAGACTTTCTCAAAGCACCAAAGAAGTATGGAGCCCTCGGTGCAAGGATTCCGAAGGGTGTGCTTCTTGTTGGGGCACCTGGAACAGGAAAGACACTCCTCGCAAAGGCTATAGCTGGAGAGGCTAAGGTGCCGTTCTTCAGCATAAGCGGTTCGGAATTCGTTGAGATGTTCGTTGGAGTTGGAGCAGCAAGGGTGAGGGACCTATTTGAACAGGGAAAAAGGCATGCACCTTGCATCATCTTTATAGATGAAATTGATGCAGTGGGAAGAATGAGAGGAACAGGGCTTGGTGGCGGACATGACGAAAGAGAACAGACCCTGAATCAGCTTCTTGTTGAAATGGACGGTATGGAATCAAATGAAGGAATAATTGTCATTGCTGCAACAAACAGACCCGATGTCCTTGATCCAGCTTTACTTAGACCCGGAAGGTTTGATAGAAGAATTTTCATTCCGCGTCCAGATGTAAAAGGAAGGGAGCAGATTTTAAGGGTTCACACCCAGAAGGTGCCTCTTGGAGAGGATGTAGAACTTTCCAAAATTGCAAGGGGGACGCCCGGTTTTTCAGGGGCTGATATAGAAAATATGGTGAACGAGGCAATCCTGATCGCAGCAAGAAAAAACAAGAAAAAGGTTGAGCAGGAAGATTTTGAAAAGGCCAAGGACAAAATTCTAATGGGCATTGAAAGAAAAAGCATGATAATAAGCGAAGAGGAAAGAAAACTAACAGCCTATCACGAGTCAGGACATGTCCTGGTAGCAAAAATACATCCAAACAGCGACCCAATTCATAAAGTAACCATTATCCCGAGAGGGATGTCTCTCGGAGCCACGCAACAGCTTCCTCTTGAAGATAAATATATCTATAACAAAGATTATCTCATAGCCACAATAACTGTGCTCCTTGGGGGAAGGGCAGCGGAAGAGATTGTTCTTGGAACCCTTACAACCGGTTCAGGAAACGACCTTGAAAGGGCAACTGAAATTGCAAGAAGGATGGTTTGTGAGTGGGGAATGAGCGAGAGGCTGGGACCTGTAACTTTTGGAAAAAGGGAAGAACACATATTCCTGGGAAGGGAAATAGCAAGGTATGCAGAATTCAGTGAAGCCACAGCAATTGAAATTGACAGGGAGATAAAAAGGATTGTTGAAACCTGTTATTCAAGAGCAAAACAAATAATTACTGAGAACATGGACAAACTCCACAAACTTGCTAAGGCTCTTCTTGAAAAGGAGGTTCTGGAGGGAAATGAAATAGACGAAGTTCTTAAAAGCACTTCTCAATAATGTTGCGTCCGTTTTATCAGGGATGGTTTTTTCCCATACTGAAAGGTGGATAAATTCCGAGGGGAAATCAGGAAAGTGGAAGGGAAATAAGTAACTGCAAAAATTTTCCTTGACATCTGATTTCCGAGAAGTTATAATGG
>JBBIVP010000123.1:0-6464 GCA_037439705.1 bacterium | reverse complement strand
TAATTTCTTCTTTAATCCAGGTGCTCAGGAAATATGCGACGGATATGATAACAATTGTGATACGAATGTTGATGAAGGATGTTCCTGCATCCACGGAGAAATCCAGTCGTGCTATTCCGGTCCCCCGGGAACAGAAGGGGTTGGAGAATGTCGTGCGGGAACCCAGACCTGTTACAATGGTGAATGGGGTGAATGTGAAGGGGAGGTATTGCCGTCTTATGATATCTGCGGAGACAATCTTGACAATGACTGTGATTCATTCATAGATGAAACCTGTGATACCACCCCACCTGAAACCATCCTTACTTCCTATCCTCCATCCCTCACCACTTCTACAACAGCAACTTTTGAATTCACCTGCGATGAAGAACCCTGCACATATGAATGCAGACTTGACGGTTCTGAATTCGTTCCCTGTTCTTCCCCGCAAGTGTATACTGACCTGGCTCTTGGAGAACACCTTTTTGAGGTAAAAGCTTATGACCAGTCTATGAACGAAGATCCTACCCCTGCATCATATCAATGGAAAATTGCCTCTGCCCTTGTTGACCTGTTATGGGAAATTGACTTTGGTATTCCCGTTGAATCGTCACCTGTTCCTGTTGATGTGAACGGGGATGGGGTTCATGAAATTATAATAACAACCAAAAACCCTGCAAGGGTATATTGTCTGAACGGAGTGGACGGAACGATACTCTGGCAATTTGTTCCCTCTCCGGATGACCTCAACTTTACTACCCCTTCCATAGGAGATGTGGATAATGATGGAAAGCTTGAGATAGTCTTTGGAAGCTACTATGCAAAGGTTTATGCTTTAAATGCAGGAGATGGAAGCATTCTCTGGATTTATTCGATTCCTGGTTCCCCTCCAACCTTCTATAGCGTTACATCAACACCAATTATAAGGGACATAGATGCTGATGGAATTCCTGATGTTCTGATTGTTTCTTATGCGGGAGGGATATATGTGGTCAAAGGAGATAATGGTTCATTATTGAGAACCTATTCCACAAACGGCTGGTATGTTATGGATTCTTCACCCGCATACGGGGATTTGAATCAGAACGGAGCAAGCGATGTTGTAGTTGGAGGATTTGACAACAACACGAACATATTTGCTGTTTCTCTTACAGGAACTGGTTATATTCTTTGGTCATATACAACAGGTGCTGGAGTTCGTTCTTCACCTTCTATAGGTGATATTGACGGTGACGGAGATCTGGATACAGTGGTAGGTTCTTTTGATGGAAAGGTATACGCCATAGGAGGGACAGGAGATCTGCTGTGGAGTTTTGATACTGGCGCATCTGTTTTTTCATCTCCTGCCATTTCTGATGTAGATAAAGATGGAGACCTTGATGTGGTAATAGGCTCAAGAAGTAAGGCAATTTATGCTATAAATGGAAATGATGGTTCACCCCTCTGGTCCTTCACAACAAATGGAGAAGTTGATTCCTCACCTGTGATAGGGGATATTGATGGAGATGGAAATCTTGAGACGATTGTTGGTTCTTCCGATGGCATGCTTTATGTTTTAAACGGTGAAAATGGTGGACTATTATGGAAATACCTTTTGGGAAATTCTATAAAATCTTCTCCACTTATTGGCGACTTTAACGGAGACTGGAAAATAGATATAGTAATTTCGGATGGGACAGGAAAGGTTTATTCCCTTACAACTCCATTTGACCTTCCTCGTCCTTCACTTCTCCCATGGCCAGAATTTGGAAACAGGGCATACATGAGAACAAGAAATGTGGATCCATGGGAGCATAATGACGGCGAAATGTACGCTATAAAGCTAATTGATTCTGGATTCAATTACGGTGCTATTGCTGGGTACATATGGAACCGTGTTATAGGGTTACAACAAGATTATTATTCAGTTAGAGTATATCCTTCCTCTGCAACCGAGATGATTATTTATCTCACCGATATTCCTGAGAGCAGGAATTATGATCTCTGTCTCTTCGATCAATGGATGGAATTCTTAAGCTGTTCTGAAAATCCATCAAATTCTGACGAACAAATTGTTTATCCTATCAGCATCACCATTCCTGCTGTCTTCTACATTGAGGTTTGTTCAGTAAGTGGATACTCTCCTGCATATCCATACTCACTCTTCGTTGATTTTCAGTAAGAATTTTCTTCATTAGAACCCTTTTGAAGGGGAAAAAGGTGGGGAGGGAGATTTTTGACAATATGAAGAAATATAGGACCGCAAGCATTAGCGCCCGTTTCTCCCTCTCCAAGTGGAGAATAGGAATCAAAACCAACCCACACACCGATACATATTTCTGAAGAACATCCTATAAACCAGGCATCCCTGTAGTCTTCCGTTGTTCCTGTTTTCCCTCCTATTCTACCCGTATATTCCACAGCAAATTTTCCTGTTCCATTCTTTATAACGTCTAACAACATTTCCATCATTGTAGATGCTTCTTTTTCAGAAAGAACTTTTTTAGCGCTATAAACAGGCAATATCCTGTTTCCATCTTTCATTATTACCTCTTTTTCACCTGTTGGCTGTGGTAATACACCCCTGTTGAAAAATGCTGCAAAATAGGAGGTGATTTCAAGCGGGGAATCGGAAATTGTTCCGAGAGCGATGGTAAGGTCTGGCGTTTTATCAATTTTAAAACCAAATCTTGAAAGTTCCAAAACTGTTTTCTGGACCCCTATTTTTGAAAGGAGTCTTATTGTTGGAAGGTTGAGCGATAGTTCAAGTGCCTCTTTCAATGTGACCAATCCCCTGTAATTTTTATCATAATTTTGTGGAGCCCATTTCTTTCCTCTCCACTCATAAACTACGGGCATATCCCAGATTGTATCTTCCGGTTTAAATCCCATTTTTATTGCGGATGCGTAGATAAATGGTTTTACAAGCGAACCGATTGTCCTTCTGGCTTGAACGCACCTGTTAAACTGTGAAGTTGAATAATCAGTTCCGCCCACCATCGCCAATATCTCTTCTGTTTTTGCAGAAATAATGAGCACGCATCCCTGAGGTTCCTCATTGTATTTTGAATAAAGCTTTCTGTGCCTTTTTTTCAATTCATCAATTCCATTTTTTAGCGCTTCCTCTGCTATTTTCTGAAAAGAATAGTTCAGGGTCGTTCTTATCTCCCTTACCTCAGAGTAAAAAATCTCCTTTCCAATTTTTTCCTCAAGAATTGAGAGAAGGTAGTCAGTAAAATAAGGTGTTAATCTCTTTATACCTTTGTTGAGATTTAAAAAGATGTCTGAATTTTTAGCTTCCTCAAGTTCATCCCTGGTTATGAATCCAGTCTCAAACATCCTTTGAAGGACATATTTCATCCTTGCAATTACCCTTTCTTTTTCCTTGAATGGATTGTAGAGTGAAGGAGAACGGGGAAGGGAAGCGAGAAGGGCACACTCGGTAAGGGTTAACTGGGAAGGATGTTTTCCGAAATAGAGTTCTGCAGCGCTTTTTATTCCGTAAACCCCGTTTCCAAAATATATCTGGTTGAGGTATAGTTCTAAAATCTCCGATTTTGAAAGTTTCTTCTCAATTTTTATTGCAAAAAGAATCTCTTTTATTTTTCTACTCAATGTCTTTTTTGATGTAAGAAAAAGGTTTTTAGCAAGCTGTTGCGTAATTGTGCTTCCTCCCTGGACCCATTTCATAGAGATTAAATTTTTAAAAAATGCCCTTATCATTCCTTTTGGAGAAATTCCTGTATGTGAGAAAAAACTTGCATCCTCTGCAGCAACAATGGCCTTTGTTACACAATCAGCCATATTTGAAAGTTTAATATACTCTCTCACTTCTTCTCCAATGAGATCAATTAAAACCCCATCTGAAGAATAAATTCTTATTGGTTCTGGTGGACGATAATTTTCAATTTCCTCTACCTGAGGAAGGCTGAAAAAAAGTATGTAATAGAGTGTTGTAAAACCACCCGCAAAAATTCCGAGCAAAAATGAAAAAATGAAAATTTTAAATGTCCCCTTTATATTCACTACCTTTTATACCTTCCGTATTTCTTTTCCATCACCTCCACAATCTCTCCAAGGGTACAATAGGTTTTAACAGCCTTGAGAACAAAGGGAAACAGGTTTTTATTTTCAGCAACTGCAATTTCAAGTTCTTTGAGCGCACTTTTTACCGAATCCTCGTTCCTTTCTTTTTTTAAAGCCTTAAGTTTTTCTATCTGCCTTTTTTCTACTTTGGGGTCTATTTTTAATATGTTTTCAATTCTGGTGGGCTCTTCCGAACGAAATTCGTTAACTCCAACTACTATCTGCCTTTTTGTTTCTATTGCCAGTTGATATTCATAACTTGATTTTTCTATTTCCTCCTGAACATATCCATTTTCAATCGCTTTTATCATTCCGCCCATTTCCTGAATCTTATCTATTTGGGCTTTAGCCCTTGAATATATTTCCTTTGTCAATTTTTCCACGAAGTATGAACCTCCGAGAGGGTCTATGGTATCCGCTACACCGCTTTCAAAGGCAATAATCTGCTGGGTTTTTAAAGCAATTCTAACCGCATTTTCCGAAGGAAGTGCCAGCGCTTCATCCATGGAATTTGTGTGAAGGGACTGTGTTCCTCCAAGAACACTTGCAATAGCCTGAATGGTTACCCTTATTATATTGTTTTCAATCTGCTGGGCAGTCAGGGTTGAACCCGCTGTCTGAGTGTGAAATCTCAATGTCCATGAAGCAGGGTCTTTGGCACCGAATTTTTCCTTCATTATTTCAGCCCATAATCTTCTTGCTGCACGAAATTTTGCTATTTCTTCAAAGAAATTATTGTGAACGCTGAAAAAGAAGGAAAGCCTCGGTGCAAATTCATCAATTTGAAGCCCCGCCTTTATCGCTGATTTAACATATTCTATTCCATTTGAAAGTGTGAAGGCTACTTCCTGAACAGCATTTGCTCCAGCCTCCCTTATGTGATATCCGCTTATGCTTATTGTATTAAAATTGGGAAGATGGTCCTTTGCATACTCAAATATGTCCGTGATTATTTTGAGTGATGGTTCAGGAGGAAATATGTATGTCCCCCTTGCTATGTATTCCTTCAATATGTCGTTCTGAATTGTCCCTTTCAGTTTTTCATATGGAACTCCCTGCTTCTCCCCAACCGCCATATACATTGCAAGAAGAATCATAGCTGTCGCATTTATTGTCATGGATGTGCTCACTTTATCAAGAGGAATACCTTCAAACAGAATCTCCATATCCTTTAATGAATCAATTGCTACCCCCACCCTTCCTACTTCTCCTTTTGCCATGGGATGGTTTGAGTCATAACCCATCTGTGTCGGAAGGTCAAAAGCAACAGATAGTCCTGTCTGACCCTGTTTCAGAAGATATTTAAATCTTTTATTTGTCTCCTCTGCCGTGCCAAATCCTGCATACTGCCTCATCGTCCAGATTTTTCCCCTGTACATGGTTGGATAAACACCTCTTGTGAATGGAAAAATTCCCGGGAAACCTATTTCCTCTGAGTAATTTATATCCTGGAAGTCTTCTGGAGTATAAAGCGGTTTGAGTTCAATTCCTGAGGGTGTAAGAAATTTTTCTTTTCTTTCAGGTGATTTCTCTATGGTTTTTTTATAAAGTTCTTCCCATTCTCCCTTTTTTTCGAAAAATTTTTTATCCACTTTTCACCTCCTGTTTTTTCAAGAAACTTTATCATAAGGGTAAGTGTCCTGTTAAGGGGTGTCTTAAGTCCTAACCTTTCGCCCATCTTCACAACATAACCGTTCATAAAATCAATTTCCGTTTTTTTGCCATTGGTAATATCCTCTGCCATGGAAGCCACATGAGCGGATGTGGGAGGAATAAGGTTTTCTCCGAAGTACCTGAAATATTCATCGGAGTCTGTCCATCTGGTTTTTATTCCAAGTTTCTCCATAATTTCAAAAATCTCTTTCACGACTTCTTTCATTATTGAGCGAGTTTCCTCATTTTCGTAAAGTGTGCCGTAAGAAACATTAAAAATAGCAGAAAGGGGATTGAGGGCACAGTTGTAAAGCATCTTCTCCCAAAGATAGGGTTGAAGGTCATCCACAAATTTTGAAGGAATTCCTGATGAATTCAGGATTTCTGCCAGTTTTCTGATTTTTTCTATTGCCCATTGCGGGGCTTCCTTTCCAAGAAGGTGTCCGAGCAAAACCTCTCCTCCATAAACTGTTATCTTTATCTCTCCGGGAGAAAGGATTTTTGAACCGAATATAACCCTTGCCCCTCCTGTCCTTTCTTTTCCTATCTTCTTTTCTATCTCTTCCATGTTTCCAAGACCGTTCTGGAAGGATAAAACTATTGCATCCTCATTTATGTACGGATAAATTTCCTCCACAGCCCTTTTTGTATCAAACGATTTTGTTGAAATTATTATGAAATCAGAAACCTTAAGCCTGTCCTTCCCCTCTTGTAGGGATGAATAGACTTCAAACCCTTTTACGAGATGTTCTCCCCATATCCCTGTT
>JBBIVP010000122.1:0-6536 GCA_037439705.1 bacterium | reverse complement strand
AAGAGGCTAAAACTCTGCCCGAAGAAGAGATTAAAAACTTAACGATTGAAATTGAGGAATTAAAAAAGAAATGTGAGGAATACTATGACAACTGGGTAAGAACGACTGCGGATTTTGAGAACTATAAGAAAAGGGTTCAAAGGGAAAAGGAGGAATTTATAGAATATGGAAATGAAGCCATACTTAAAGATATCCTTCCAATTGTTGACAACTTTGAAAGGGCATTAAACTTTATGAAAGAAAACCAAAACATTTCATCAATAATTGATGGCGTAGAACTAATTTATAAACAAATTTTGAGCCTCCTTGATAAATATGGAGTGAAACCAATAGAAGCTCTTGGCAAAAAATTTGACCCGTATTATCATGAAGTTGTTGAAGAAAGAATAACTGATGGAGAAGAGGGAATTGTAATTCAGGAATATCAGAAAGGTTATATGTATAAAACAAGGGTTCTGAGACCATCTCTTGTAGTTGTTTCTAAAAAGGTAGAAAAGAAAGATGAGCAAGATAATAGGGATTGACCTCGGAACAACGAATTCCTGCGTTGCAGTGGTTGAAAAGGGAGAACCAATAATAATTCCGAATGCTGATGGAGGAAGAATAACTCCTTCAGTTGTGGCTTTCACTGAAGAAGGAGAAAGGCTCGTTGGAAATCTCGCCAAAAGACAGGCGGTAATGAATCCAAAAAGAACTGTGTTTGCAGTAAAGAGGCTTATGGGAAGAAAATATGATTCTCCGGAGATTAAAAATTGTATTGAATTTTATCCCTACAAAATACTTCCTGCAAAAAACGGGGATGCCTGGATTGAAATTGATGGTGAACAATTCAGTCCCCCTCAAATATCAGCAATGATTCTTATGGAACTCAAAAAATACGCCAGTGAATTTCTGGGTGAAGAAGTGAGAGATGCAATAATAACAGTTCCTGCCTACTTTGATGACTACCAGAGGCAGGCAACAAAGGATGCTGGAAGAATAGCCGGTTTAAATGTGTTCAGAATAATAAATGAACCAACCGCAGCATCACTCGCATACGGATTTCACAAATCGCAGGAAGGAAAAATTGTTGTGTTTGACCTCGGAGGTGGAACCCTTGATGTCACTGTTCTTGAATTGAAAGAAGGGGTTTTCCATGTCCTCTCCACACACGGAAATACATTTCTCGGCGGAGATGATTTTGACAGGGTTCTTATGGAACACATAATAAATGAATTCAAAAAGCAAACTGGAATAGACCTTTCAGAGGACAAGATGGCTCTTCAGAGGATAAGGGAAGCATCAGAAAGGGCAAAGATGGAACTTTCCACCATGAAGGAAACGGAAATAAGTCTTCCATTTATATATGCCGATGAAAAGGGGCCAAAACATCTGCAAATGAGCATAACAAGGGTAGAATTTGAAGCGCTCACAAAACACCTTATAGACGCACTTGAGGAACCTGCAATTCTTGCCCTTGAGGAGGCAGGGATAAAAAAGGAAGAAATTGACAAAGTAATTCTCGTAGGAGGAATGACGAGGGTTCCAGCAGTTCAGAAAAAGGTTGAGGAGATATTTGGAAAACCTCCTTCAAAAGAGGTAAATCCCGATGAGGTTGTCGCAATGGGAGCAGCAATTCAGGGTGCCATAATGGGTGGAGAAATGAAAAGCGTCCTCCTTCTTGATGTAGCTCCACTATCCCTCGGAGTTGAAACAGAGGGAGGACTTTTTACAAAAATAATTGAAAAGAATACAACAATTCCGTGCAAAAGGACGAGGACATTTTCAACTGTTGAAGACAATCAGGATTTTGTAACCATCCATGTTCTTCAGGGAGAAAGGGAAATTGCTTCTGAAAATCGCTCACTCGGAAAATTTCAATTAGTTGGAATTCCACCAGCACCTCGTGGCATTCCTCAGATAGAAGTAACCTTTTATCTTGATGCCAATTCCATACTCCATGTAACCGCACGAGACCTTGGAACAGGAAAGGAGCAGCAGATGGTGATTGAACCTTCCAGCGGCCTTACAAAGGAAGAGATTGAAAGGATGATAGAAGAAGCAGAAAAGTGGGAAGAGGAGGACAGAAAGAGAAAGGAATTTATTGAATTGAGAAACAGGGCGAAGGGACTGCTCTTCTCCCTCAAAAGAGCGGAAGAGGAATTTGGAGATTCTCTTGATGAGGAAACAAAAAAATCCATCAATTCGCTCACAGAAAGCCTTGAGAAGGCAGTTGAATCAAAAGACTACGAATTTTTAAAAACGAATTTCAAAAACATTGAAAGTGAGGCTCATGCCATTTCACAAAAGATATATAAGGGCGTGAAAGGAATTGAATGAGAAAGGATGCACGGGGATAAGGACTATTATGAAATTCTCGGTGTAAGCCCTGATGCAACAGAAGAAGAAATAAAACAGGCTTACAGAAAACTTGCCTTTCAATACCATCCGGATAGAAATCCTGGAAATCCTGAAGCGGAAGAAAAATTCAAAGAAATTGCAGAGGCTTATGAAGTCTTAAGCGACCCGGAAAAGAGAATGAGATACGACAGGATACGAGAAGGGGGAGGATTACTTGATGAATTCTTTGAATCAAGTTTTGGTTCTTTTTTTGAAGAGGTTTTTTCGGATTTCTTCGGAACCCAAAGAAGGGAAAGAAAAAGAAAAGGAGCAGACCTCAAATATGTGCTTGAAATTGAACTTGAAGATGTGCTTAAGGGAAAAGATATAGAAATTGAATTTGACGCTCCGGATATATGTCCTGATTGTTCAGGAACTGGAATTGAAAAAGGATATTCTCTTGAAAAATGCTCTGATTGTAGAGGAAGGGGAAAAATCTCAACCGTTCGCGGATTTCTGACAATCTGGACGACCTGTTCTACCTGCGGAGGGACTGGAAAAGTAAATCCGCACCCCTGCAGGTCATGTCATGGTTCAGGAATGAAAAAGAGAAAGAAAAAGATAAAAGTGGATATCCCTCCGGGTGTTGAAGATGGGATGAGATTGAGAATCAAAGGTAAAGGAGAACCTGTAGCAAGAGGAATACCCGGGGATCTGTATGTTGAAATAAGGGTTGAAGAACATCCTGTTTTTAAGAGAGATGGAATTGACCTCTACTGCGATTTTCCGATAACATTTCCGGAAGCGGTTCTCGGAGGGGAAATAGAAATTCCCACCCTTGAAGGAATTGAAAAGATAAAACTCTCTCCCGGGACCCAGAACGGAGAAATTTTCACATTTAAAAATAAAGGACTTCCTGAGATGAACGGAAGAAAGAGAGGAAATTTATATGTTAGATTTTTTGTAGATGTTCCAAAATCTGTAAGCAAGGAAGAAAGAAAACTTATTGAGGAACTCTATGAAATCATGAAAGGGAAACCACCTGAAAAAAGGAAAAAATTTATGGAAAAAATAAAAGACCTCTTTTCAAAGTAGAAAAAATAAAATCACCCTTCAACGAACACTTGGCACCGCTCATCTTCCCTTGAAATTCGGCTGACGCTTTTCAAGAAAAGCAGAAAGTCCTTCCTTTGCGTCTTCAGTATCAAAAAGGAGAGAAAACTCCCCTTTTTCAATTTCAAGCCCTCTCATCAGGTCACACTCAAGCCCATCTTTAATTGCCCTTTTAGCCTTAAGAACAGCAACAAACGGCTTTTTCGCAATTTCTTCTGCAAACCTTATTGCTTCTTCAAGAACCTTTCCTTTTTCAGTTTTTCTCAAAGCGAGTCCCAGGGAAACCGCCTCATCAGCGGTTATCCTTCTCCCGGTGAGTATTATTTCAAGTGCCCTCTTCTCTCCCACTATCCTTGCAAGTCTCTGTGAACCACCAAAACCGGGAATTAGTCCAAGATTTATCTCCAGTTGTCCGAGCTGGGCACCCTCATCAATAAGGGCAAAATCGCATGCCATCATAAACTCCATTCCACCTCCAAACGCATATCCGTTCACAGCAGCAATTGTAATCTTGTTCATCCTTTCAATCCTGTTGAAAACCCTCTGCCCAAGTTCTGAAAACCCCTCTCCATCTTTTGGTGAAAAATTTTTCATCTCTGAAATATCAGCACCTGCCACAAATGCCTTCTCACCCTCACCACTAAATATGAGAACTCTTATTGAACCATCTTTTTCAATTTCATCAATAAACCTGTCAAGTTCCTTGAGAACCTCTGTATTCAATGCGTTCAGAACCTGGGGGCGGGATATTTTCGCAATTCCTATACTGTTTCTCTTCTCAACCTTCAAGAACCTGTATTCCATCTCAACCTCCATATTTATAAAATCCTCTTCCAGACTTCCTGCCGAGATATCCTGCCTCAACCATCCTTTTTAGAAGTACAGGAGCCTTATACTTCGGGTCTCCGAATTCATCATATAAAACATTCAGAATGAAAAGACATGTATCAAGACCAATCAAATCCATGAGTTCAAATGGACCCATCGGATGATTTGTTCCTAACTTCATTCCCTTATCAATATCCTCAATGCTCGCAACTCCTTCTTCAAGAAGTTTTACAGCCTCTGAAAGCATTCCAAACAGAACCCTGTTTACCACAAAACCCGGTGAATCCTTAGAAATTATGGGCTCCTTTCCCAGTTTATGAACAAATTCAAGGGAGGTTTTTAAGGTTTCTTCTGATGTCTTAATCCCCTTAACTATCTCCACGAGTTTCATCAGGGGAACAGGATTCATAAAATGCACTCCAAGAACCTTTTCCGGGCGACCGGTATTTGAAGCAAGTTTTGAAATTGAAATGGATGATGTATTTGTTGCAAGAATTACTTCCTTTGGAACGATTGAATCAAGTTTTTTAAAAATCTCTGCTTTAACTTCGTAATTCTCAACAACCGCCTCAATTATAAACTCAGCATCCTTATAGTCTGAAAGTGAGGTGGCCGTTTTAAGCCTTTTCATAACATCAGAATGACTTTCTTCTATCAGCTTTTTCTCCGCCATCTTGTTCACGCCCTTCTCTATCTTCTCAACAGCGGATTTAATAATTTTCTCCTCCACATCACAGAGGAGAACCTCAAATCCGCTTGCAATACACACCTGAGCTATACCCGAACCCATCTGCCCTGCTCCAATTACTCCAACCTTTTTAAACATCTCTTCCTCCTTATATTTTTTCCCACATTGTAGCGAGTGCCTCCCCACCACCAATGCATATCGCAGAAACCCCGATTTTCGCATTCTTTCTTCTCATTGCATTGAGAAGGGTTACTATGATTCTTGTTCCACTACATCCTATCGGATGCCCGAGAGCAACTGCTCCTCCAAATATGTTCATTTTTTCGTATGGTATTCCCACTTCCTTATGGGTTACAATGGCAACCACTGCAAATGCCTCATTCACCTCAAACAGGTCTACATCCTCTACTTTTTTCCCTGTTTTATCAAGGATTTTCCTTATGGCAAATATAGGCGCTGTGGTGAACCACTGGGGCTCCTGAGCGTGCCATGAATAAGAAACCAAGCGGGCAATGGGTTTTAAATTCTTTTTGTTCACATACTCCTCAGAAGCAAGAACCAGTGCTGCAGCACCGTCGTTTATGGAAGATGCATTTGCCGCTGTAACTGTTCCATCCTTCTTAAATGCTGGTTTGAGCGTTGGAATTTTATCAAACTTTACACGAAGGGGTTCTTCATCCTTTGAAACAAGGGTTTTATTTCCTTTACTGTCCACAACTTCTACCTCACAAATCTCATCAGCGAAAATCCCATTTTCCATTGCTGAAAGTGCCATTTTGTAGCTCTGAACAGCGAACTCATCCTGCTCCTCCCTTGAGATTTTGAATTTCTCAGCGCATATCTCAGCACACATACCCATATGCATATCACCGTATGGATCCCACAGACCATCATAAATCATAGAATCTATTGCCTGAAGGTTCCCCATCCTTCCACCCTCTCTAAGGGAAGGAATTATATAAGGTGCTCTACTCATGCTCTCCATACCACCTGCAACTACAACATCCAGGTCTCCGTTCAAAATAGCCTGTGCTCCCATTATAACCGTCCACATTCCGGAACCACAAACTTTGTTCACCGTAACACAGGGAACGCTGTCAGGAATTCCGGCGAATTTGCTTGCCTGTCTTGCGGGCGCCTGCCCCACACCCGCCTGAAGGACATTCCCCATATAAACGCTTCCAACATCGGATGGTTCTATACCTGATTTCTTCAAAGCGCCTGAAATTGCTATTCCGCCAAGTTTCCATGCAGAAACATCCTTCAGGAAACCAAGAAACGAACCTATTGGAGTTCTCACTCCTCCCACCACATACACATTCCTCTTCATCCTATACCTCCTTAATTTTTTGAAAATTTAACACAAATGAACGGAAATTCAAGTTAATAAGGATAATAGGAAGGGATTAAACGAATTTTCACCTTCTTCATCTGTCAGGCCGGTATAATTTGTAAATCAAATCGGTCAGACTTTTATACATCTTTCTGTGCGGATGAAACATATTATCATACACGGAGATATTTATAAAGAAATCGGCGTTCCTCAAAAATAATCTCTATGAAAAGGGTTTGTTTCCTCAAAATAATT
>JBBIVP010000121.1:0-6612 GCA_037439705.1 bacterium | reverse complement strand
CATCTCCTTTTCCATACCTTACATCCCCGGATACTATCTCTTAACCTGAAAGAGACAGCTTCTTGATTTTTTTCCAAATTTTAACTATTATTTTTTTAACAGGCACGTAGCTCAGCTGGGGAGAGCGGTCGGGTCACATCCGACAGGTCGCCAGTTCAAATCTGGCCGTGCCTACCATATTGTTTTTATTTCCCTCATTCCTTTTAAATCGAGGACAGTAATCGATGGGTTTATCTCATTGAGAACATATACCCTTTCTTCACTTGTGCCAGTAGCAGATACAGGATAACTCCCACAGGAAATTGAGGTTTCTATCTGGGTTTTTCTATCTATAATCCTTGCATAGCCGAGGACATCAAAAAATGCTATAAAGTTTTCAAATGAAAGAAAAGAAAGGGGGTGTGCGGAAAGGGTGCGCCATTTTACCAGTTTTTCATCTTTTATAATCCACACTTCCCTTCCGGAAACGAGAAGGGGACCGGATATGGAATCAGGAAACACAAAACTTCCCGCAGGAAGCGTGAATCCGTGAGGATATAAGAATCCATCGCATATAAATTGAGAAGCACTTAATTGAGTGCATATTCCGTCATGAGAAGATACCATGGTAATTTCCTCTTCTTCCATCTCACGAAATTCAGTTTTTACATCCCTTTTTACTGAAAAGCAGATTTTATCCTCACATAAAATTGCACCCGTGAAAATTCCTGGGATTTCAGTTATTAACCGGAGAGTATTTTTTTGAGCTTCATGTGTATAGATCTCGACCTTCAATTCTTTTTCGTTCTCACAGAAGATAAAAAATTTTTGAAAGAAGGAGACGGTGCTCACAGGAATGCAGTCAAATTCTCCATCATCAATTTTTTTCCCGTCTTCTGTGATAAGAAGGTATTTTCTATCCCCTTTACTTGTTATAAAGATGTAATCAACATCTTTTTTTATCGCTGATATGGAGTCCGGGAAGCGCACTTTTATTATGTTTTCTTCCCCTGCACATCCAAGAAGAAGGAAGGTGAGAATTATGAGTCTTTTTTTCATTTTAATTCCAGGGTTTCGGGATTTAAAATTTTTATTTTTTTCTCCATCATAGGAATTATATAAATCAATCCGCTTTTTTCAGAATAAAGAGCTATTACAGGATTTCCTTTTACTTCTATTTTCCAGAGGAAAAGAAACGGATTAATTGAAAATCCATAAATTGTGTCCCCAAGTGGAGAGAGGGCAAGGAGAAGATTTTTTTCTTCTATTATCTCAACTGAAAAAATCCTTTCCCTGAACAGGTAAAGAAGCCTCGGATAAAATGGAGGATTTGCTTCAACAAAGACAAGGGAGGAAGGATTTTCCATAACAGCATAAATTCCATCCCTGTATAGAGATAAATTTTTTATAGAGGAGATATTTCCATCGGGAGAAATGGAGGTGGTTTCTGAAGGGTATGGGGCTTCAGGATCAAGACTTATCACAGCCATATCAGATGAAGCGGAAAATCCCACAAAAATTTTGTTTAAATCTTTATTATAAACCATTGAAACAGGGGGATAGGGATAAGGAAAATCTTTAATTTTTTGAATTTTTTCTGCTGTATATATTGTTACCGTGTTTGTTTTGAGGTTTGCGGTTACGAGCCAGTTTTCACTTTCTCCCTTTATGAAAATGATATCATAGGGATTTCCACCTTCCTCAAACTTTTCCAGGACATCTCCCTCCTTTGAAAAAACAAAAATCATTCCCTTTCCCCTTTCTGTCACAAATATCCTTTCATCCGCTGAGATAATTCTTCCTGCAAGCAAAAAATCTTCCGGGTTTTCGGGCAGAATTACTTTGAGCGGTTCAAGGTTTTCCCCATCAATTTTGAACACGGATATAAAACTTGAGCAATAATCAAAGTTTTCATCAGAATTCAGGACAAACAGTTGAGCATCCCTTATTATTCCGTCCACAGGATAAGATAGGTTTTGAGCTCCTGGCTCCGGACATTCGGGAGTGAATCCGCAGGAATTGATAAATAAAAAAACAACAACCAATTCTTTAAACTTTTTTCCCAGCTTCATTTCGTTCTCAGGTTAATTTTTACCAGTAGAATTTAAATAATCAAGAAGGTTTTTGTAGACATGCATATACATTGTTAGTAAGGGAAGGGGGAAAATTTGAGTTGAATGGGGTAAAATTGGATGAAAAGGTGGCGTTTTTAGGGTTTTAGGGATAGAAAAGGCTTTGAAAGGAACAGGATTTAAAGGTTTAAAAAAGTCAAAAAGCAAGACCTGACCACAAAACCCAATTTCGTTTCTTGACTTTGTTTATAGAAAATGATATTCATTTTCATTATGACAATAGCGGATGCAAAAAAGGGAAAAAATGTAAGAATAAAGGATTTCACGGGTGGATGGGGTTTCAGGAGAAAGATTCTTTCTCTCGGTATTGAGCCGGGAGATGAAGTGGTAGTTGTTGCGGGAATGGAAGAAACGGGTCCATTTATAATTGAAAACCTGACAAAAGGGACAAAAATTGCAATTGGAAGAGGGATGGCTCAAAAAATAATTGTAGAAGAAATTGAATGAAAGAAAACAACATAATTAAAATAGCGCTTGCGGGTCAGCCTAATTGCGGAAAATCAACCCTCTTTAATGCGGTTGCCGGATATAAAGCAATTGTAAGCAACTTTCCAGGAACAACGGTTGAATATACAAGAACACAAATAAAATTTGGAAATAGAACCATTGAGCTTATTGACCTCCCAGGAACCTATTCACTTTCTACTATGGATGCTGCTGAACTCTCAGCAGTTCAGTTTCTCCTTGAAGGAGATTTTGATGTGGTAATAAATGTGATGGATGCTTCTGTGATGTCAAGAAGCCTTGAACTCACTTTTGAACTTATTGAACACGATGTTCCAATGGTGGTTTGTCTCAACATGATAGATGAAGCGGAAAAGAAAGGCATAATTATTGATGAGAAAAAACTTGAGGAGAAACTGGGAATTCCTGCTGTAAAGACTATAGCGATTAAGGGCAAAGGAATAAGGGAATTATTCTGGACTGCCATAGAGGTAGCAGAAGGAAGAAGGAAACCCTTCCAATTTAAATACGATGAAATGATAGAAAGAGAGATTGAAAAATGCATGAAGAAATTCTCGCTAACTGGAAACAGGGGCAGACTGTTTGCCATAAAAATCCTTGAAGGGGACAAGTTTTTCAAGAATCAAGTGAAAGGTGCGGAGGAAATAGAAGAAGGTAAACTGGGAGAGCTTATAATAAAAGAAAGGCATGATTTGGCGATGAAAACTTTTGAGGGGGTTGCGAAGGTTTTTAAGGGAAAGAGGAGCACACTTGAAAATCGGATTGATGCTTTACTTCTTACCGGATGGAGGGGGTATCTATTTTCAATTTCCTTTTTCTTTTTCCTTCTCTTCATAATATTTTCCATTGGCGGGTGGATTGAAGAAATAGCGCTTTCTCCATTTGATAAACTGCTCAATTATCTTTCAGAATATCACGGATGGACTTACAGGATTATGGAGGGATTGGTTCAGGGGATAACAGGAGGAATTGCTGTTGTAATACCATATCTTGTTCCGCTTCTTTTCTTTCTCTCCCTTACGGAGGATGTCGGTATCCTTCCGAGAATAGCCTTTGCTTTTGACAATATAATGCACAGGATTGGTCTTCACGGAAAATCGGTTATTCCCTTTATAATAGGATATGGATGCACTGTTCCAGCAATCATGAGCACAAAAATCCTTGAAACAGAATCGGAAAGGAAGAAAGTAACCCTTCTTACAGGATTAATTCCCTGTTCAGCTAGAACAACGGTTATTCTTGCGCTGGTGGATTTCTACGGAGGATTTTTAGCGGTAGCAGGTTATTACCTTTTCAACCTCCTTGTAATTGCTCTTCTTGGAAGGATGATAGCAGGGCTTACCTCTCCTGCTCCAGGTTTGATAATAGAAATTCCTCCTTACAGGGTTCCATACCCGGGTATGGTTTTCAAAAAGGTGTGGTTTAGGGTAAAAGATTTTATATTCAGAGCATGGCCTGTTCTCATTATAGGAAGCATCTTCTTTTCTCTTTTAAGGGTTTTTGGGGCGGAAGGCAAAATAAATTCTTTTCTTGCGCCATTTACCAGTGGAATTTTAGGACTTCCTTCTGTAGCTGGAACAGTCCTCATATTTGGTATCCTGAGGAAGGAACTTTCAATGATTATGCTTATTGGAGCTCTTGGCACGACAGATATTTCTCAATATATGAGCATCGGGGAAATAATAAGGTTTACCCTATTCATAACCTATTACATTCCCTGTCTTGCCACAATTATATATACATGGAGAAACTTTGGAGGAAAGTTCACATTTCTCTCAGCAATTTTTAATACGCTCGTTGCTACCCTTTTAACATTTCTGGCAAAATTTCTATTTTAACTCTTATCTTATCCTTCTTTTCAACCTGTATCTTTCGGGATAATAGGGAAAGTAAAAATAGATTCCACCGTAGAAAAACCAGTCATCCCACCACAAAGGATATGGATACCTTTCTATGATAAATACAGTGGCTGAAATTGGATAAGAGGGTGGTTCTGGAAATTTGTAGGAATAGTAACCACCTGTGGTAGCACATCCCAAAAGGAAAAAGAGTAGGAATACTAAAAGCCATTTTCTCATAGCCATCGCTTTATCCCCAATTTAAAATAATTTGAATCCACTGCGGACAGGTCTACATAAAAAGCAGTCTTCTGGGATTTTTCAAGGAATATGTCAAAGGTAAAAAAAATTCCTATTTTATTTGATGCCCTCATTTTGTATTCTCCCTTGCCGTTACCTTCTAAAGTATCTGTTCCAAAAAGTTCAGAACCCTTTATTCCTCCTTTCAGGTGCCATAACCTGAATGGTCTTTCAAGTCCCAGTTTTATTTCAAGTTCCTGCCAGTCAATAATTTCCTTTATCCACCCAATATCCATAATTTTAACCCTGTCCCTTGATACTAATCTCAAGAAACTGCCTTCAATGAATGCACCCACATAAGAAGGGGGCTTAGGAACAAGAAAATTTAATGTTAGCCCTCCACCATATACAAGTTCGTAACTTCCATCAAAATCTGTAATATAGTCATAAGTCATATCATAAACATCAAAGGATATATTTCCTACCCCAACCATTCCGGAGATTTCTAAAAATTCAAGTGGCTTTCCCGAGATTTTTAAAACGGCTCTTGTGGAGTACATACTTCCTGAAATTTTTTCTCCTGAATATTCTTCGCTTACCTTCCTTTCTCCAAAATAAAAGCACACATCAATAAGAAAATATCCTTTTTTTATTTTTTCCACCTCATTTTCAAAAGATAGCAAAAATAAAAAAAGAAGAATTTTCATTGAGGATATATTTTGTGGACTATTTTGTCATTCTCAACTTTTAAACTGACCTTCCCCTTTTTCTTTTGCCCGAATGCTGCAAATGCTGACTCTTCTATATGCTTGGAGAGAAGGGCATTCAAACCCCTTGCTCCTGTTTGTTTCTTCAAACTTTCCTCAACTATCATTTCAAGGACTTCATCGTCCACCTCAAGTTCAAATCCTTCAAGGGAAAATTCCTTCTCGTATTTTTTAATCACATTTGAAATGAGAATGTCTTTCAGGACTTCTTTTGAGAGAGGTTCAAGTGCAATGATTCTGTTGAATCTTCCGATGAGTTCGGGAAGAAACCCGTATATGCTGAAATTTTCTGTATCCTCTATTATATTTTCGCTCAGGTGAACCGCTATTTTTTCATTTCCATCTCCCCTGAGTTCCTTTTCAAAACCTATTCCCGATGTCTTGGAAAAGGCAGCAGATTTAAAGCCAGAGAATGCACCGCAACATATAAATGCTATATCTTCTGTGGAAATTGGAATTCTTTCGCTGTAACAGGTATTTGTGAAATCAAGGGGAATATGCACCTCACTTCCTTCCAGAAGTTTCAGCAGTTCCCTCTGAACTCCAAGTCCGCTTACATCCTTGGTCGTGCCTGCCCCATCAAACACAGCGGTATTTCTTGTGGTTGCCAGTTTATCAAACTCATCTATACATACAACTCCAAAACTTGCCCAGTGGGGATTAAAATCACTTACATAAAGAAGTCGTGTTAGAATTGTTTTTACATCATCTCCCACATATCCAGTTTCAGAAAAGCCAGTTATGTCAATTATTACTGTGGGAAGCTTCAGAATTTCTCGGAAGAGAAGTTCTACCAGAAATGTCTTCCCGCAACCTGTGGGTCCCATAAGTAAAAAATTGGAATGAGGTGGAAGTTCTGTCCTTGGATATCCATACAGGTGTATCATCTTCAGCCTTCTCACATGCCTGTAGGCGAGAAGGCATACAGCTTTTCTTGCTTTTTCCTGACCCCTGTAACCGAGTTCTTCAAGTTTATGGTATGCCTGTTGAGGAGAAAATACAGGAACCTCTTTTAAACGGTTTAAGGCTGCTGCTAAATACTTTGATCTGTCAATTTTTATCAGGGGCATATATTCATTATACCTTAAAAACCTTTTCCTTGTCAAGTTTAGGAGAATAAAAAATCCTTGACATTTCTCAATTAAAAGAGATAGAATTAAAAAAATAAATAAGGAGGAAGAAATGAAAAAA
>JBBIVP010000120.1:0-6615 GCA_037439705.1 bacterium | reverse complement strand
TTTGTAATCCCTTCTCCTTTTACCTTCAAGCCTACTGGCAGGAATTCAACAACCTTTTCAAGCTCACCAAGGGTTTTTATGTAAAATTCCTTCATCCATTCAAGGTTTCCACTTTCCGCCTTTCTTATGTTTGAATTTTCAACGATTACATAATCAAAGTTTTTCTTTACTTCATCAGAGGTGTATATTCCAGGTCTTTTATCAGAGAGTCCCCGCGCTTCAGGATCATATATGAAGGTTCTGTAAACATCATATCCATTTTCGTCAGCAAATTTCAGTCTCAACTTGAATGTTCTTCCGCTTATGGATGGGTCAAGCATTTTATATTGTTCAAATTCTCTCAGCACCGTTTCCTTCTTTTCAGGAAGTCCATAATAAAATAAACCCTGGTCAATTAGGAGTTTTTTGTCATTAGTTATATTCTCCTTTATCCATTGAAGGGCAAGTTTTTCTGTAGGCTGTGCTGTAATATCAGGAATAACCATTTTTAATGAAATGAAAAGAAAGGAAAATAGTAGCAGGCTTAAAATTCCATATCTAAAAATCTCTTTCAGATTTTGAAGCATAAAAAGTAAGACAATAAGCCCAAAAGGAACAATTGGGAGGAAATAATGAGGAAAGCACTGTGAATTGAGAAGTATTGCAGAGGAGTAGAGAGGAATAAAGATAAGGGCTGGAAGAAGCACCTTATCTTTTCTTTTTATAACGGTATAGAAAAAGCCAATTGCAACCGATATTAAAAAAAACCAGCCTGTTCCTGTTTCAACAGCATCTTTTATTTCATTCAACCCTCCACCAATTTCCCATCCTAATCCCCCTGCTATTTTTACATACCTGAAACTTTCTTCTGAGGTTTTTATTCCGAAGAGGGTTATTAAAAATGGAAGAATGGGTCCCAAAAATGTGACCGTGAGGTTTTTGTCAAAATTGAAATATGGATAGGGGTTGGCAATGGAATTTCCCGCGATTACCCCAATTATTGAAGAGAAGAGAGATTTCAGTTTTTCTCTTTTCTGAAGCCATATCAAAAAAATAACGGGATAAAGGAATATCGCGTATCCCTTTCCTGCAACAGATATTCCAGTAAGGAATCCCGCGGTGAAAAATTTTTTTATTCCACCTTCATCGTAAAGGCTGTAAAGATAAATGAGCGCTAAGAGAAAAAGCAAAATAGCAAAATTGTCCTCTTTCATTATTCTTCCAGTCCAAATTGAAGCTGGGAGAAAGGAGTAAAGAAGAATTGACCATAAAAAGAAACTCTTTTTTTTAAAAATCCTGTAGATAAATATCCCAACAAGAATAATGGAGAGGGTAGAAAGGATAGAAGAAAAAGTTCGGATTATAAGATATAGATTGTTGGGATTTTTTACAAATTGGACAGCAATGTCTTCGGGAGAATTGAAAAAACCAAGGGCTCTTCCTCCTATGTAATAAAATGAAAGAATTGTAAAATTAATTATCATAAATGGGGCGGATTTAACTGGCTCCCCTATGTTAAAATTCTGACCAAACCTCAAAGCCTCCCTCATAAGAAGTGGTTCATCAGGATTTAACCCGTAGGGAAGATTTCTCCATATTCCGAAGAACCTTAAGAGAAAACCTGAAATTATAATGGAAAAAAGAAAAACTTTTTCTTTCCTCTGGAGTTCGTGAATCAGAGACCCGTAAAGTTTCAACTTAAATTAAAAATAAAAGGCGGCACCCGGATTCGAACCGGGGTATAGCGGTTTTGCAGACCGCCGCCTTTCCACTTGGCTATGCCGCCTTATTTAATTATAGAATGAATTTTCAAAAAATGTCAACAATTTTTTAGGAATGCCAAAGGGCTGGAAATTTCTGGGAAATTGATTATGATGATAGAGGTTATATAATGGATTTGATGAAGAATTTAATACTTATTTTGACCGTTTTTTTCTGGTTTGTAAATCAGGGAAGAGGAGAGGATATCGGGTTTATTCTGGCAACGATGAAGGAAGAAAGGTATAAAAAGGACAGTGATTTTTTTATTAATAAGGCAAAAGAGGATGGATTAACCGTTTATTTTGATTCCGCGGATGGAAATCAGAAAGTGCAGATTGAAAAGGTGAAAAAAGCAGTTGAAAGGGGAATAAAAGTTCTTGTTGTTCAGCCGGTGAGTTCAGAGGATTCTTTTCCGATAGTTGAAATTGCCCACAAGAAAGGTGTGCCTGTGATTGCATACGATAGATTCATTAAGGATGGGGAACTTGATTATTATGTTACCCACGATAATTTCAGTGTCGGAGTGCTTCAGGCAAAAGAGGCTGTAAGGGCAACAGGTGGAAAGGGGAATTATGTCATTTTAATGGGCGAAGAGGGGCACTCTGTAGCCCATCAGATAACATCGGGAAATCTTTTGATTCTCAACGGATATCCGGAGATAAAGATAATAGAAAAAAAATCCCATAAAAACTGGTATCGTGAGGAGGCAAAAAATACAATGAGAACCGTTATAGAGAAATTTGGCAATAAAATTGATGCTGTTCTTGCAAATAATTCTTCCATGATCCTTGGGGCTATTGAGGTTTTAAAGGAATTCGGTCTTTTAAAGAGGGTTTTTACCGCTGGAGCGGATGCTGACCTTCCAAATTGTAAACTCATAATAAATGGTGAACAGACAATTGATGTTTTGAAGGATATAAAACCACTGGCAGAAAAAGCAGTTGAGGTAGCAGAAAGGTTTCTGAAGGGTGAGGAGGTCCAATATGATACAAAAATTTTTAACGGAAAACTGGATGTGAGAACTGCGCTTATTCCTGTAAAATTGGTGAACAAAGATAACATTGAAGAGGTGATAATAAAATCAGGGTTTCATTCAAGAGAAGCTCTGTTCGGTAAGTGAGGTTAGAATTGGCAGAGAAGATTCTCATAGTGGATGACGAGACCCTTATAAGGTGGGCTTTGAGAAAGGAATTAGAGAGGGAGGGGTATGAGATTCTTGAGGCAGGAACTGCAAGGGATGCGATGGAGATTTTTTCTGAAGAACTCCCGGATCTCGTAATTCTTGATGTGAAACTTCCGGATGAATCCGGAATGAAGGTGTTAAGAAAAATAAAGGAATTCGATGCCTTCTGTGATATAATTGTTATAACTGCCTTCGGAAATGTCTCAAATGCAGTTGAAGCGATGAAACTCAATGCTGTTGATTACATAACAAAGCCCTTTGACATAGAAGAGGTAAAAATTGTTGTTAAGAAGGCTCTGGAAGCGAGGACGCTAAAGCGGCATGTGGAAAGCGTTTACAAAAAGGAGAGGGAGAGATTCAGTTTCAGCAACATAATTGGTGTTTCAAAAGTCATACAGGAAATGGTTGCAACAGCCAAAAAGGCTGCAGAAAGTCAGGCAAAGACAATACTTATTGAAGGAGAGAGTGGAACAGGTAAAGACCTTCTTGCAAGGGCAATCCATTTTTCAAGTCCAAGAAGGTTTTATCCATTTATGGAGATAAACTGCGCCTCCATTCCGGATACATTAATAGAGAGTGAACTCTTTGGATACGAAAAGGGAGCCTTTACGGATGCCAAATCCATGAAGAAGGGATTATTTGAGCTTGCAGATGGCGGGACTGTTTTTCTTGATGAAATCACAGAGATGTCCTTGAGTTCTCAGGCAAAATTGCTCAAGGTTATAGAAAGCCAGAGTTTTAAAAGGCTTGGAGGCGTGAGAGACATATATGTTGATGTGAGAATCATCACTGCCACCAACAGAAGGATTGAAAAGGCTCTGGAAGATGGAAAATTGAGAGAAGACCTTTATTATCGTCTCAACCTTATAAGGATTTACATTCCACCGTTGAGAGAGAGAAGAGAGGATATTCCACATCTGGTTCGGTATTTATTGAGACATTTAACAGGGAATTTAAAAAGAAGGTGAAGGGGGTTCACCCTTCTGCTTTAAATATGATGATGGAATACGATTGGCCCGGAAATGTGAGGGAATTGAAGAATCTGATTGAAAGAGCAGTAATTCTGGAAAGTGAAGATGAGATTCTGCCCGAGCATCTGTTTATATCCTATTCTTCATTAAAGGATGAAAGAAAAAAAACATCTGGTCCGTTGGATATAGAGATTCCAGATGAAGGTATCTCTCTTGAAGAGGTTGAAAAGATTTATATAATGAAGGCTCTTGAAAAAGCGAAAGGGAATAAGACGCTCGCAGCAAAACTTCTTGGAATAACAAGGGATACATTGAGATACAGATTAAAAAAGTATGGAGTAGAGGATGAAGGAGAATGAGAGCTTTCCTCTGAGAATTGTTTTTTTTGAACTTACAGCGAGGTGCAATCTTTCCTGCATTCATTGCAGGGCGGAAGCAAGTTTTGAAGGGGAAAGGGATGAGTTGAGAACAGACGAGATTAAGAGGGTTCTTGGTGAGATAAGGGGTCTTGGAAATGTTGTTGTAATTCTAACAGGAGGTGAACCTCTTATAAGAAGGGATTTTTTTGAGATTGCGGAATATGCAAAAGAAATCGGGTTGATAACTGCTATGGCGAGCAACGGAACATTGATTGATGAGGGGATTGCTAAGAGAATAAAAGAAAGCGGAATAAGAAGGGTTAGCATAAGTATAGACGGGGGAACTCCTCAAACGCACGATAGTTTCAGAGGGATAAAGGGCTCCTTTGAAATGGCGATGGCGGGAATTGAAAATCTTAAAAAATTTGGAATTTCTGTCCAGATAAACACAACAATTACAAGATTTAACCTGAAGGAAAGGGATTTAATTCTTGACCTTGCAAAAAAGATGAAAGCTTCAGCCCTCCACATATTTATGCTTGTTCCTGTAGGATGTGGTGTGAACATAGTTGATTCCGCAATGCTTTCTCCAGAGGAATATGAGGAAACCCTTAACTGGTTTTATGAAAAGTGGATTGAGAATCCGGGCATTGAGTTCAAGGCTACCTGTGCTCCACATTTTTACAGAATTGTGCATCAAAGGGGAAAGCCCGAAAGGGAGGATTTTAAGAGAGCTTTTTCTACTTTTACGAGGGGTTGCCTTGCTGGAACGAATGTGTGTTTTATATCAAGAAAGGGAGATGTCCAGCCCTGCGGTTATCTTCCTGTAGTTGCGGGGAATGTGAGGGAGAAGAATTTTTCAGATATCTGGAAGAATTCAGAGGTATTTCTTAAACTCAGAAACTATGAGATGCTTGAAGGGAAATGCGGAATCTGTGAATTCAAGAAAATATGCGGTGGATGCAGGGCGAGGGCTTACTATGATAGGGGGTCCTTTCTTCAGGAGGAGCCTTACTGCCTTTATGAGCCAATCCTGAAGAGGAAAACAGCATCAGAAAAATGAGCAATTTTATCTTTTATTTTATGGTTTCACAAACTTCTCTTGTGGAGATGATGTTTTCTGCTTCCCTTGTTGTCAAAATTATCCTTCTCATTCTTTTCAGCGCTTCCTTCATTTCCTGGATTATAATAGTTGCCAAATACTTCTATTTGAAAAGAGCAGATGCTCAAAGCATGGAGTTTCTTGAGATCTTCTGGTCATCAAAGACCCTTGAGGATGTGGAGGAAAGAGCCAGGAACCTTTCTTACAGCCCGCCTGCGAGGGCATTTCTCAGCGGATACAAAGAGGTCAAAAAATTAAGAAAGCATTTTTCACAGAGAAATCCCGAAGATGGACATTTTGTAAGGGGAATAGATAATGTGAAGAGAGCAATGGAAAAGGAGATGAGCAGGCAGAAACTCATTCTTGAAGGTTATCTAACATTTCTTGCAACGGTTGGTAATACTGCACCATTTATAGGTCTTCTCGGGACAGTTTTTGGAATTATAAATTCCTTCAGGGAAATAGGAGTAATGGGGAATCCGTCTTTGAGTGCAGTGGCACCAGGAATATCAGAAGCCCTTATTACTACAGCGATAGGGCTTTTTACAGCAATACCGGCAGTTGCAGGCTACAATTACCTTCTTGAAAAGGTTAAAGCTATTCTGAATGAGATGGATTACTTCATAAATGATTTTTTGAACATTGTGGAGAGGCATCTTTTATGAGGGAAGCAGGTTTTTATGAATCTGTTAACGGAAAGGTTAAATGCTTACTCTGCCCACATTTCTGCATTATAAGTGAAGGTAAAAGAGGGGTTTGCGGAGTAAGAATAAACAAGGGTGGTAAATTATGGAGTGAGGTATATGGGAAGATAATAGCTGCCCATCTTGATCCGGTTGAGAAGAAACCGTTGTTTCATTTTTTTCCTGGAACAAAAACCTTTTCTATAGCAACCCCTGGTTGTAATTTTCAGTGTCCGTTCTGCCAGAACTGGGAGATTTCTCAGATAGTTGATGGACTGGAGAGAGTTAAATATGTTTCTCCTGAAGAAGTTGTTGATGCGGGGATGAGGACAGGAGCACATTCAATTTCATATACCTATACAGAACCGACAATTTTTTTTGAATTTGCCATGGACACTGGAATTATAGCAAGAAGGAAAGGTCTCAAAAACATCTTCGTAACCAACGGATATATTTCTTTAAATGCCCTTTCATCAGCCATAAATTTTCTTGATGCAGCAAATGTGGACCTTAAATCCTTCAGGGAGGACTTCTATAAAAAACTCTGCAAGGGAAAACTTTCTTCAGTCCTTGAAGC
>JBBIVP010000119.1:0-6702 GCA_037439705.1 bacterium | reverse complement strand
TCCCAGTTTATTTCATTTATTACATTCTCACATTTTTGCAAGATGAGCAAATTCTTTGAAAATCCATCTGTGGATAAAAACTGCCATCTATTCCCTTCCTTATTTATTGCAAACTCCGCAGTTCCTGTTCCAGGAAGAAGACTCTCTTCAGGATTCAATGGACTTTCTTTATTACAAGCATTGAATAATAGGCTCATTATTCCCATGCAAAAAACTTTTATAATCTCTTTTTTCATCCTTTGCCCCCTTTCGTTATTAAAATTATTTTACAATGTATTTATTCCCATTTCAACAATTTCCTATTTCATATTAAGAGTATAAAGTTAACGGGTTGAATTTTGGATGTGAGATGAAAACAGGCATGAGGGCAATCTGTAAGAGAAAATAATCGCAATTTGTTTTTAATGGTTTCAGCCTTATATATTAAAAGTTCAATTTTCCTTGACGTCATAATAAAAATATTATATACACAATTAAACTCAGTGTGAATAATTATGGATGAAAAAAATGAGCAAATACCTATAATGGAATGTGCGTGCGGTTATTCTCTGTGTGATGAAACAGGATACATAACAGCGAGAGGCGATGCACAGCTCAAAATTGCAGAAGAAGATATTTCTATTCTTCCAAAGTTTGGTGAACCGTTGTTTTTCTCGTTGAGAGATATAATTGAAATTTCTGAAGGTGACTACAAAATTTATTTCACTTTAACTTCAAAAGAAAAGTTAACTATTTTTAATCTCGGCTATAAATATGAAGATTTTTTGCGCGTGCTCTTCCGCTTGCGTAATGAAATTCTTCTAAAGGATATGTTGATGCATGAGACACTCAGAAAATCTGGTGTTGAAGGAGAATTCGTTTATTATGATGAAAAAGGGAATGAAAAACAAAAAGGAAAATGTGAACCAAGGCTGTATGAGACCGGTTTAGTTTTGATACCAGAGAAGGGGGAACTTGTAAGAATCCCCTACAGCGAGATTTTAGAAGTAAGGGAAGAGGATTTTACCATTGTTATAACCACAGAATTTGGAGAGAAGCTTATTTTTTCAAAAATGGGCAAACACTTTGACTCTTTCACAAGAACTTTTTCTGACTTAATGAATGAACTTTCTCTTAAAGTTCAGTCATCACTTAAAGAACTGCTGCCAAAAGCTGAGCCGTCGGTTATAAGAAAAGTTGCTCGTTTTATGAAAGAGGGCAAAGCAGCAAAAAGAAGCGATATTGAAGCAATTTCTCCTGGGCTATGGATAGAACTGGAAAAGAAGTTAGAGAATTCTGAGATAAAAGAAGAATATGAGTTTCTAAAATCTCTTGCTCAAAGGGAAAAAATTTGTATCGGGCTAAAGCGCGGCCTTTTAGGCGATTTAACGGGAGAGTATATCTGGTTTTTAATTCCCATATACTCTACTAATTCAAAAGAGCCTGGAAATGCGGTTGCAATGGAGGCAATTTCTGGCGAAAGCGGCGGAAAGGCAACCTACTTTTTTAGAATAGTAAGCAGAAAGGAGTATCCCAATTTTAAAAATTTAGAAGACCTTCACAAGGAAGTAGATAATTTTATAAAAAAGATAAACCGTTGCATGCTGGTAATAAATTTTAGAAGAGAGCCGATTTATCTACCTGATGAAAAATTGAATGAACCCCAGTTTGCAAAATATCAATATCCAATTGCAAGAATAAAAGAGTTAAGAGAATTAAGGCAATTATTCATAGGCAGGGTAATTCATTCAACTTTTGATAAATGGCAAAGCGATGTTATGGATTTGTTAAAGTTTAATATTACAGAAAGTGATGACGATAAGAAATGGAAGAAAATTTAAAAGATATAACCGGCCAGATTGAGAATTTTGAGATATTTAAAACCGATCCATTATCGGCGTATATCCCACCTTTTTCAAAAGTTACAATTGATTTTTTTACTTTTTGTATGGATGAAGGTAAAGTTGCACCAGCAATTGATGAACCATATATATTCTCTTATGAAATGTTGGATATGCCGTTATATTTTAAGGTTATCCAATTTTTTAATCGGCATCCAGATATTGATAAGGATTTCAGACAAAACTTAATATGGAAATTATGTAAAAAGCCGAAATTCAATGAGTTAAATAAAGAGGAACAGGATTTTTTATTTCAGATAGATGAGTATGCAGATGGGGAAGTAGATAATTATGAAAGTAAGAACTATAGAATATGGAAAGGTTATCCAAAAGAAAAATGGCCTGAAAAAATAGTCGCCCAAGAAATACCAGAGACTGAGCTTAAAGCAAAACTTGTTCATATAAATGGTTTTTCAGAAGCCAGAGTTGAATTTTATAATTATTCTGATAAAACCCAAAAACTAATTCTATTAAAAATAAATCCAGGGATTTTATCTGCCAATCCTTTTAATAATACACGACAACGATTGAGCTTTTGTGGTAGAAATAAATTTATAAAAGGTCCAACTGCTGTAATTGGTGTGAGAGGTTAAAAAGTGAAAACAGGTGTTTATGTAAGGAGGATAGAAGGAAACACAATAATCACTGACAGAGAAAAAAAAATAAATATTAACAAAGAACACAAATTGGGCGTTAATTCAGTATATGAAATAGAAACAAAAGAAAATAGTTACACATATTTAACTGATAAGCCATCTTCTGCATCTAAAAGAGATGGTTCATATACTTTAATTTTTCCTGATTCAAAAATAAAAGTTTTTATCGGTTATGGAAAAATAAATAGTGTTGAAATATTAAAAGGTTTTGTGTTTACTTTTATTGAAAAAGGTTTGAGTAAAACAGAACTGGAAATAGAATTAGAAGAGAACAAGGAGGAATAAATGCCAGGTTATAAACATCCATGTAATTATTGTAACAAATTAATAGAAAAGGATTCAAATGTTTGCCCTTTTTGTGGTAAAGTAAATCCATTGGGACCATTAAGATGTCCTAAGTGCAGGATGCCTATTCAAAAGGATTATGTTAGATGTCCAAACTGTGGTTTGGATTTAAAAATAAAATGTCCATATTGTGGCGAAGAAACATTTTTCGGAAACTATTGCGGGCACTGTGATGCTCGTTTGGTAGTCATCTGTACAAATCCAAAATGTAAAACAGAACAACCGCCAATTGGGGAAAATTGTATAAAATGTGGTAAACCATTAAAAATAAAAGGAGGTAGTTAAAATGGTAGAAGGTAAGTTGATAGGGTTTACAGACAACTTTGCAGACAACAGTACAGAAGCGGGATTTCAGTTCACTTTTTACTGCGATATTTGTAGAGAGGGTTATAAAACCAGATTTATTGAATCAAAATCCTACAAAAAGGGTAAATTGTTGAAGTGGATTGCCGGATTGATAAGTGCGGTTTCTGAGATGATGGGGAAATACAGTATAGGATATGGTGCAGAAAAAGCAGCAGATGTAATTAGTGGAAGGTTTAGTGGAATGTCTCCGGAATGGCATAAGGAGCACGAAAAAGCATTTGAAACTGCCCAGAACGAAGCGAAATCTCACTTTCATCGTTGTCCAAAGTGTACAAAATGGGTCTGCGAGAACGATTGGAATGAACAAGAAGGTTTATGCGTAGGATGTGCTCCCAGAATAGGTGTTGAGGTGGCTGCAGCTAAGGCTGAAAAAGCTGTTCAGGACATAAAGGAAAAAGCAGCTAAAACACAAATTTTTACTGGTGAAATTGAAAGTAAGCAGACAATTTGTTCTCAATGCGGTAAACCTGCTGGTGAAGGTAAATTTTGTGTTAATTGTGGGGCACCGTTAAATCTGATAAAGTGTCCAAAATGTGGAGCCCAAAATCAAGCAGGAGTCAGGTTCTGCGGTGAGTGCGGAACAAGACTTGGATAATAAATTTTGTTTTGCTTGAAATTAAGTTTTTTGAATTTATCATTTAAAAGTGATGACCATTAAACTTGCATTTATAGACTGGGTAATAATAGTTCTTTATTTTGGATTTATTATCGGAATTGGCTTATATTTGAGAAAATTCACAGTAACTGGAGAAGACTTTTTCCTAGCAGGTAGGAGGAGCAGTTCATGGGTTGCGGGTCTTGCATTTCTTTCTGCAAACCTCGGTGCTCTTGAAATCCTTGGATGGACAGGAGCCACATATAAATACGGAATTTACACCGCTCACTTTTACTGGATTGGTGCAATCCCTGCTATGTTATTTCTTGGTCTTTACATGATGCCATTTTATTACAGCAGTAAAATTTATTCTGTTCCAGGTTATCTCAAAGGTAGGTTTGATGAAAAAACGAGGATTTTAAATGCGGTTTCTTTTGCCATAATGACGGTTCTCATGTCGGGTATAAACATGTACCTCATGGCTCTTATATTTCATATGTTTCTCGGATGGAACTGGGATGTTTCAATATGGATTTCTGCACTAACAGTAGCATTATATGTTGCCCTCGGTGGTTTGACATCTGCGATTTTTACTGAAGTTGTCCAGTTCTTTCTTATATGGTTAGGACTTTTCCTTGTTGCAATTCTCGGAATAATTGAAGTTAAGGGAAATCTCCTTCAGGAACTTCCTCAATCAATGGCTTCATTATGGGCTACTTCGGGGGATCCATCAAAAAATCCTATGGGAGTGACATGGCCGGGAATAGTTCTTGGACTCGGATTTGTCCTTTCCTTTGGATACTGGACAACTGATTTTCTTGTTGTTCAGCGTGCTTTTTCTTCAAGGGACTTAAGGACAGCTCAGATGTGTCCGATAATTGCATCATATTTTAAAATGGCAATCCCGCTAATTGTTGTTGGAGGCGGGCTCGTAGCCTGGAAACTTTCTTCTGAAAAAGTAATTTCACTATTTGTAGATGAAAAAGGAAATATAATTCACGATTCAGCATTGCCAATTCTTATTGCCAGATACTGTCCGCCAGGACTTCTTGGGCTTGGTGTCACAGCCCTTCTTGCAGGATTTATGGCAGGGCAGGCAGGAAATATAAGTGCTTTCAATACAGTGTGGACATACGACATGTACAAGGCAGTTATAAAGAAGGATGCAAGCGAACCTCATTTAGTATGGATGGGAAGATTAGTGACGATTATCGGAATAATTCTTAGCGTTGGAGCAGCTTACTGGGCAAAACAATTTCCCACCATTATGGATTACATTCAGGCAATATTCTCCTGGGTCAATGCCCCTCTTTTTGCAACCATCCTTCTCGGAATGTTCTGGAAAAGGACAACTTCCGATGGAGCATTCTATGGTCTTCTCGCTGGAATGCTTTCTTCCTTTTTTATGTTTCTCGCATTGAGATTTGGATGGATTGACCCATATTACCTTACATTTTCTCATACCCCAAGTAATATGAGCAACAATATGTGGAGAGCATGGTGGGCATGGCTTATATGTTTTGTGGTTACAGTGGTTGTAAGCCTTTTAACAAAACCTAAACCTGATGGCGAATTGAAAGGACTTGTTAGAGGTTTAACTCCTGTTCCCCAGATGAAATCCTATCCACTCCTGCAAAGACCGTCCTTCTGGGCTTTTATTTCCCTTCTTACCCTCATCTTTTTAAACATTTACTTCTGGTAAAATGAAGATGCTTTCTGTATGGTTCTGGGTAGGGATTGTCCTTATTACATACGGGTTTATCGTTGGAGGAAGTGGAATTTATTATCTTTTTCATCCTTCTAACACTGCCCTTTCTCATCTTCATCCCAGTCTGTGGTGGGGAGGAATTATGCTTATAAGCGGAATAATCCTTTTGTTTATAGGAAAGGGAGGTGAGGAAAATAAAGGATGAACTGAAAAAGAAAGCGGAGGAAATTTTTGGAGGGGGAGAGTATATCTTCACAGCAGCACCGGGAAGGGTAAATCTCATAGGTGAGCATACAGATTATCACGAAGGATTTGTACTACCTGTTGCAATTCATCTGAAAACCTATGCGGTAGGAAAAAGAAGTCAGAAGATAAGTATATTTTCAGATAATTTTGGCGATTTTGCTAAGGGAGAAATATCTTCCCTCTCTCCTCCGGAGAAACCTGATTGGAGAGCATATCTTCTTGGGGCCGGATACATTCTTAAGGATAAGGGATATAAAGTGGAAGGAATTGAAGGGGTGGTGAAGGGTTATGTGCCATTGGGAGGTGGTTTGAGTTCATCAGCATCGGTAGAAGTCGCAATGACTGCTCTATGGGGAACTCTTTATAATCTAAATCTCTCTTCATGGGACATTGTTCATCTTTCAAAGGAACTTGAGAACAGATTTGTCGGAGTTCCATGTGGAATAATGGACCAAACAGCAGCAGTTTTTGGAAAAAAGGGATTTGCTATTTTTCTTGACTGCAGAACCCTGAAATTTGAGCATGTAAAAATTCCTGAGAACTGGAGCATTGTAGTATGTGATACAAGGGTAAAGCGTTCGCTGGCTTCTTCGGAATACAAAAAAAGACAGCTTGAATGTAATGAGTGCCTTAAATCTATCAAGAAAAGGCATCCTGAGGTTAAGGCACTGAGGGATGTGAAGAAGGAATGGATTTCCGAAGTGGCAAATGGGGTTTCAGTGGTGGCTGTAAAAAGATGTAGATATGTCCTTGAAGAGAATGACAGGGTTATAAAAGCGATTTCAGCCTTTGAAAAGAAGGATGCCCAGCTTGTTGGAGAATTGTTCTGGATGTCCCATAAGGGTCTGAAAGAAGAATATGAGGTTAGTTGTGAAGAACTTGATTTTCTTGTGGAGAACGCTTACA
>JBBIVP010000118.1:4874-6726 GCA_037439705.1 bacterium | reverse complement strand
CATCTCCTTTTCCATACCTTACATCCATGGATACTATCTCTTAACCTAAAAGAGGATTTTTGTTGACATCTCTAAGAGAAAATGCTATTTTCTAAAAAAAACGAAGGAGGTTCTTATGAAGAAGATAGTATGGATAATGGGGCTTCTTTTGATTGGAAGTAATGGATTTGCAGAGGATGAAATTCCAACAAAGGTAAAGTTTCACGGATATTTCAGGACAAGGGGAATATACATGAGGTATTTGAGTCTAACCTCAAAGGAAGCTCCGAAGAATACAGGATACCTCCAGAGCAGATTGAGACTTGAACCCGAGTTCTCTCCTGTTGAGAGTGTGAGAATTTATGCTGAGATAGATGCTCTTGATGATGTTATATGGGGAGCGCAGGGAGTTCAGGTTCCGGCTCTTGCAGAGAATCCGAATTTCTATGGCGGAATCTATCCGGGAGACATAACTGATACTACTGTTGAAGGAACATCAAGGATAATTGGTGTCAAAAGGGTATGGGCTGAGATTGAGACTCCATTTGGAAGACTTGACATAGGAAGAATGCCTTCCCACTGGGGGCTCGGAATACTTGAAAACGATGGAAGGGGATTCAGAAATGAATACGGAGATGCGCATTTTGGTGATACCAGGGACAGGATTCTTTTCAGGATGAGGCCATTTGGTGAGGATTCTCCATTTCTTCTCGCAATAGGATATGATAAGGTCTGGGAGGCAAAGGATAAAAAGTTTGACCCTGAAACGCCCGCAGATGATATTGACCACTGGTTGCTTATTCCTTACTGGAAAGATGAAGAAAGGGGAATAAAGGGGGGTGTTTATATGTCTTATGTTGTTGGTTCAAAAACAGATACGAAAATAGCAGTTATAGACCCATACATTGAATTTTCAATGGTTGAAAATCTAACCCTCGAGTTAGAATCTTCTTTTATATATGGTGAGACAAAGGCTTTTAACGAAATAAGAAACCTTGGAGTCCCATCAGAGAAGGATGTTGATATAGGAGCAATAAACGCAGTCTTGAGGGGAAAATATCGCTGGGACCCCCTTGAGTTCATTCTTGAAGTAGGGTATGCGAGTGGAGACAAGGATGGATTGAAGAACAGGAGGATTGAGTCAATTCCCATGGACAGGGACTATAATGTCGGTCTCCTGATGTTTGAAAGGATTGGTGCTCTATATTCAAAAAGGGTTTATGAGGAAAGAACTTTAACATGGGGAAGTGGGTATGAAGACATATTAAAAACCATTGTTCCTACCTACGGTGCTGTTTCAAATGCAATATATGTTTATGCAGCACCGCTCAGATTTGCACCTGTTGAGAGTTTTACATCCACATTAAGCGTTCTTTATGGAAGGGCAATTTACTCACCCTACAGGGACTGGCTTAAAGGAGAGGATACTACAAATATAAGGGGCGGAAAGCTCGGGAAAAACTACGGATGGGAGCTGGACTGGGTTTCAAAATTCCAGTTTAATGATAGTTTTGGTTTAGGGCTTCAATTAGGATGGTTCTGGCCAGGAGATGCCCTTGAAGATGCAAATGGAAATGCCCGTTCTGTTTTCGGAATGGAGGTTCACTTAACAGCAAAGTTTTAATTCTAAATAAGTGATAGAAATCCTGGAATTTTTAGTAATGCCTTTTTGATTATTTCTATTCGTTCATTTTCATTTTTTTCTTTAAGAATATCCTCAACAGACATAAATTTTTCCTTTTCATAAATCCATGATAATCCAAGTGCTACAACATGTTTGCAGAGCTCTTTTTTTCCACAAGTGCATCTAAATGATAGTTTTCCCTTCTCGTAATATAAAACTGGATAATATGTTCCGTGATTTCCGGTTACC
>JBBIVP010000118.1:845-4818 GCA_037439705.1 bacterium | reverse complement strand
TTACCAATCCATTTGAGTGGTAAACCCTTCCCTTTTCCAGCGTTTCATAGTCTCCAGTCTTTTTGAGTTCTTCTTCGTTGAGTTTCTCTATCTCCATTATTCACCTCCTATTTTTTCCATTCAGGTTTTAAAATAAAGTTCCTCTTCTTTTCAACTGATTTTTTCTGCAATTCTATTTCGCTTACAAGGATTGCGGGTGCTACAGTGGATACAGGAATAAATCCCGATTCAGCACCGCATATACCGTTGAATACTCCGTATTCATCGCTTGTAGCAATTATTTTATCAAGGATTGCGAGGGGTGTTCCAACTATGTCAACGCCTCTCACGAGTTCTTTTTTACCATCTTTTGCATATATCTTGTAGACAAGAACAGGTGTTCCTTTGAATGCCTGAAATCCATACCTTGATGTGTTAGTTTCACCGCCCTCCACATGGTCAATGATGAATCCGAATTCCTTTCCCTTTTCTTTCAAAAGTACAAGAAGTTGAGCTTCAAGTTCCTTGAGAGGATATCTCTTTGATGACCTTATTATCAGGTTTCCCATTCTTGCCATGGGTTTTGAATTTTCATCAGCCCTTCCATGTCCGTTTGAGTTTTTAAACCCTTTTACCATCCTTCTTGAGAGCAGGAAATTTTTTAGAATGCCGTTTTCTACAAGAATTACTTTTTGAGCCGGGACACCTTCGTCATCAATTTCATAATATCCGCTGATAGACTTCCCGTTTTCCTCTTTCAATGTTGGCTCATCAATTACTGTTAGAAATTCCGGAAGGATTTTTTCTCCTATTTTGTTTTTGAATGTCATTCCCTCCATTGGATTTCTCTGCCTGTCACCTTCAAGTCTGTGCCCAATAACTTCATGGAACAATACACCCGCTGCCTCCGGGGATAAAATCGCAGGACCTGTATAAGGTTCCATTTCTGGCGACTTTCTGAGTTCAAGGAGTTTTTCCGCCACCTCTTTTGCTGAATTTATTAAGTCTTTCTCTGATGGAAGATTTTCTTCATGGATTTCAAAGAAATTTTTAAAGTTGCTGAGAGGCATTCCGTCATCGGAGAGTGCTGAGGTTCTTATTCTTATATAATAATAGGTATTCTGAGTAAATGTTTTTGTGCCTTCTGAATTGATGAAAAATCTGGTTTCCTGTTCTGCGCTCATTCTTACTTCAGAGTCTATTATATCCTCATAATTTCTAAAAATTCTTGAGACCCTTTTTAATTTTTCTTTCCAGGCATCCCTGTCCAAAGTGTATGGCTTTTCTTTTCCAATGTAAACCACCTTTTTTTCTCTTGAAAAATCTGGAACATCTTCATCCTCCTGAACCTTTATTACCCTCTTTGCTTTTTTGTTGTAGTAGTCAGAAACTGCCTTTTTTTAGGAAACCTCTGTAAGCAACCAGAATCTGTGTTTGAGAACATCTAAATCTTCATCCAGTGGAGCGAGAGAACTATATCCTTCATAATCATTAAAACCAGTTGAATATCCTGTATCCGAGGTGTTGTCAAGAAAGTAGTTCCCATACCTTGTTTCTACATAAACTATTCTGTAGTTTGATGGTTCATCATAAATTATTGAGCCAAACTTTGCACTTATCTCAATTTTCTTCACCTCCACTAACCTGTAGGCAATGAAATATGGCTTTTCATACTCTCGCAATTTGAGGTTTTCAAGGTTCTTTTTCATCTCCTTTTCCATAGCCGAAAAAATTTTGGAATAGGAATCCTCAGCGAAAGAATTTTTGACTGTTAAAAGAAGAAGCAGAAGGAAACTACTTCTCTTTAATAATTTTTCTGAGAAGATTTTCATCCTTCCAGAATTTTTCCACCATTTCATAAGCATCTCCTCCTTTTGTTAAATTTAAAATTTCTTCTTCTCTTTTTTTCAACTTTCTCATAAAATCTTCCTGAACCGCTGTAAAAAATCCCATTTTTTTTCTCCTGTTTTTTGATTCCTTGATAAGCCCGCTTTTGGTGAGATATTTTTGATGTTCTTCAATGGCGAGATAAAGCTCATCTATACCTTCATTTTTCAATGCAGAAATTTTTATTACGGGCACCTTCCAGCCATTTTTCGGTTTTTCATAGAGGATGTTAAGTTCATTAAATAGTTCAGCGGATTGTGCAATTTCACATTTGTTTATTGTGACTATATCGGGAATTTCAAGAATTCCGGCTTTCATAGCCTGCATCGCATCTCCGCTTTCCGGAGTTAAAACGAGAAGCACTGTATCCGCTACATCCCTTATCGCTATTTCGTTCTGTCCTGTTCCAACGGTTTCCACCATTACCACCTCAAATCCAAATCCTTTAAAAATTCTTATTATGTCAAAAACTACAGGCGATATTCCGCCACTTGATGGTCCCGAGCTTATGCTTCTTATGTAAACTCCATCATCAAGGGTATGTTCTGTCATCCTTATTCTGTCTCCGAGAATTGCTCCGCCTGTAAAGGGACTATAAGGGTCAAACGCTATAACACCAACTTTCTTTTTCCTTTTTCTGAAGGCAGAAATGAGTCTGTTTATAACCGAACTTTTTCCGGCACCGGGCGAACCAGTTATACCTATTATGTGTGGTTCGGTTTGTTCCTTTATGTTCTTTAAAATTTCAAAATAGTCCTTTTCCCTCTTTTCTACCATACTTATAATTTTTGCAAGCGCTGATCTTTCTCCGCTGTAAAACTTTTCAATCAACTCCTTTAAAACCATCTTCTTAATCGGTTAACAAATCCACCGAGTATCCATGCCTGTTTCGGGCACAATTCCATGCAGCAATAGCAGTTTATACAATTTTTTTTCTCTATGCGAGGAAATCCGTCGGCTCCCTCTTGCATGGCTCCTGAGGGACATTCCTTTATGCAAATCGTGCATTTATTGCATCTCTTTTTCAAAAGTGTAAGTTTCTCGCTCGTAAAAGCCGGGAATACATACCTGTTTATCAGATATGCAAAAGGTGATGTGGCGGTAAAGTAGTATGTGGAAGGCATTTTGAAATTTTTTATTGGAACGAGTTTTCCTTCAATTGGAATTTTTTCCACGTCAGCATTTCCTGTTTTTCTTTCAACTCCCTTTTTTACTATCGGAAGGCTCATCGGGTCTACATTGACTATTGCTCCCATTACCGCATCAACTGCGAGAGCATCTCTGGAAATAAGGATAACTCCTGCATTTATCAATTCTCCTCCAGTAGGTCCATTTCCTTCCATTGCCACAATTCCGTCCATTACGGTAAGGTCTGGTTTTCTCAGCGAGAAGATATCAAGTATAGCTTCAGCAAATTTTTCCCTTGATGGAGCATTTCTGTGGGTTAATGCTTTGTCTCCTCCTACTACAATTCCAAACATGTTCTTTATAGCACCTGTAAGATAGGTCAGCGCATGTGTCTTAAATTTTGGGAGGTTTATGATATAGTCAACCTCAAAACAAATTTTTGAAACCGTAATCTCTGATAAGAACGAGGATTTTATAGGTATTCTTTTTGCTTCCTTTGCAAAGTTTACAAAAAACTCTTTGCTTACCTCTTTTATGCCGGAAACCTCGCCAGCCCTTTCGCATGCTCCGTATCCGCTGACTCCGGGACAATCACCTACCAATGGATTGCCACCTTTTTTAAGGACAGTTTCTATGACCTTTTCGCATACAGCGGGATGGGTGGTAACTCCTTCATTAGGACGCCTCGGAGCAAGTATGTTTGGTTTTATGAGAACCTTTTTTCCTTTCAATGATGGTAGGACATCCATTAATAGAAACGAAAGTTCGTTCAGATTTTCATAAGAATCTGTTCTTATTATAAAAACCGGTTCAGACTTTTTCATCTTTATAGATTTTTTCTGTGTCCTCAAGCATTTTTTCTTTCATGATTTTAGCAGAAACGGAGAATATTCTGATAAGAGGGCTTCTCAGGGCAGTCGGGATTCTGATGAGGTTCTTTTCATAAGATATCAGTTCAATTGTATCTTTGACTATTCTG
>JBBIVP010000118.1:0-835 GCA_037439705.1 bacterium | reverse complement strand
ATTCCTCTTCAATAAGTTTTTTCAGTTCATCTTTCTCTTTGAAGGCATTTTTTACAAGTTCTTCATAATTTTCTCCATCTGCCTTTAAAATTCTTAAGTATATTTTCAGCCTTACCCCGAATTCTTTAAGGAGATTTTTTTCAAGTTCTTTTATTTTTTTTGATTCCTTATTCGCTCTCAGATATATCTCGTTGGTATTGAGATACAATTTCTTTTTTTCATTTATTTCTTTTTCAATCAGTTCCTCACATGCATCAAGCACAACTTCGTAATTCTTTTTAAAGCGATTTATAACATTTCCTTTCATCACCCAGTTGAAGAGCATTTTTGCTGTTTTCCTTAGAGCGAGGCCTATTATTCCTGAAAACTTTTCATTTATTTTTCTTTCCAGAAATTCTCCGTAGGAGCGGATTTCCTTTTCTACCCTGTCAAGAATAATTTTTTTCTTCTTTTCAATCTTCAAGGATTTCAATTTTAATTCTTTTAATTTTTCTTTCGTCCGCCTCCTCAATGGTGAAGAGAAAGTTTTTGTATTTAATTTTTTCTCCTTTTGAGGGAAGTTTTTCAAAAAGGTGGACGAGAAATCCGGCGAGTGTATCAAAGTTCTCTTTCTTTATTTCTATTCCCGTGTGTTGATATAGCTCTTCTATACTCAACTCACCGTCTGCAATTATAACACCATTTTTTATTTCAAACATTTCCCTTTTTTCTTTATCCCCCTCATCGTAAATTTCACCGAATATTTCTTCCATTATATATTCAATTGTTACAACCCCAGTAACTCATACGTATTCATCAAATACCACACCAATATTAATAATCCTGTCCATCAATT
>JBBIVP010000117.1:4438-6734 GCA_037439705.1 bacterium | reverse complement strand
GAATGAGTGAAGGAATATATATCGTATGCCCACCCTCTCTTTTCCCTTATTTCCTCAAAGAGCCTTGTACTGTTGGAAGTTCCAAAAATTGTGGAAAACAGGGAAAGGGCGTATCTTTCTCTTTCTCCATATCTTGTGCCTTCAAACCCTATACAAAGATGAACCTGCTCAAGGGGTTTTTGAACCATCACGATTTTTTCAGGATTGAAAGAATTGGTGAAGAAACCATTTGGATTTGTTCCGGTCATAAAACTTGTAAAATTCTTCCATACCAGTTCTACAAACTCACTGTGGGTTATATTTCCAGCACCACTTATTATCAAATTGCCAGAATGATAATGTACATTCATAAAATTTATTACCTTATTTCTTGAGAATCCATTCACTGTTTCAACCGTTCCAAGCAAAAATTTGCTTAATGGATGCCCTTTGAAGAAATGCCTGAACATAAGTTCTTGAGCATACTCCTCAGGTGTATCCTCAACGCTCAATATCGCCTGACTCACAACCTATTTTTCCTTTTATACATCTTCCTCGCTTAAAATGGGTTCCAGAAGTATGTCAGCGATAAGCTCAAGTGACCTTTCCAGATTGTGTGGCAGAACCTTAAAGTAATAACAGGTGAACTCCTTAGAAGTAAACGCATCTATTGTTCCTCCAATAGCATCCATTTCTTTAGCAATGGATAGCGCATCTCTTTTCTTCGTTCCTTTGAAAACCATATGCTCAAGGAAGTGGGATATTCCTTCTTCGTCAGAAAGTTCATGTCTTGACCCAACCTTTACATAAACGCCACCCGCCACCGAATATGTATTTGGAATCTCTTCTGTAAGAACAGTGATTCCATTTGGCAAAATGGTTTTTTCAATTTTTCTATTTTTCTCCATAGTTCGCCCCTTCCTTTAAAGCCTCCTTTCTGGAAAGTTGAATTTTCCCATCTTCATTTATTCCTATGACTTTCACTACAACCTCATCCCCCACCTTTACCACATCTGTTACTTTTTTAATCCTTTTGAAATCAAGTTGTGAAATATGGATTAAACCTTCTGCGCCAGGGAAAATTTCAACAAATGCTCCGAAATCTGCTATTCTTTTAACCTTTCCGGTATAAATTTTTCCGATTTCTACTTCGCCTGTAAAATACATTACGAGTTCACGAGCCTTCTCAGCATTTTTGCTATCAGATGAAAAAACAAATACCTTTCCGTCATTTTCCACATCAATTTTCACTCCTGTCTCTTCTATTATTGACTTTATATTTTTCCCACCAGGACCTATCAGGTCTTTTATCCTTTCAGGATTTATCTGAAGTTTCAGAACCCTTGGGGCATATGGAGAAAGTTGTTTTCTTGGTTCTGAGATAACAGAGTCCATTATATCCAGGATTTTTATTCTCGCTTCCCTTGCTTTTTCAACTGCGGTTCTCATTATTTCAGGAGTAACCCCCTTTATCTTTATATCCATCTGCACAGAAGTTATCCCATCCCTTGTTCCAGCAATTTTAAAATCCATATCGCCAAGATGGTCTTCGTCTCCGAGAATATCTGTGAGAATGAAGAATCTTTCATATTCTTTTACCAGACCCATCGCTACCCCTGCTACTGCTTTTTTCAACGGGATACCCGCATCCATCATAGAAAGGGAAGCCCCACAAACTGTTGCCATTGAAGAGGAGCCATTGGATTCAAGAATATCCGAAACAACCCTTATTGTATATGGGAAAGTTTCTTTGTCAGGGATAATGGGTAAAAATGCCCTTTCCGCTAATGCTCCGTGTCCTATTTCCCTTCTTCCGGGTCCCCTTATCGGTTTTACCTCTCCCACTGAGAAAGGAGGAAAGTTGTAATGGAGCATAAATCTTTTTGAAAAGTCTCCTCCGAGTGCCTCTATTATCTGTTCGTCCTCTTTCGTTCCTAAAGTTGTAACCACAAGTGCGGTAGTTTCTCCTCTCTGGAAAATTGCGGAACCGTGTGTTCTCGGAAGAACACCTACTGCACACCTTATTTCCCTCAGTTCATCCAGTCCCCTTCCATCTATTCTTAATCCATCCTTTTTTATCCATCCCCTGAGGATTTCTTTTTCAATCTCTTTGAAAAATTGTAAAAATATGGTTTTTGCATTTTTCAAAACCACATCATCTTTTATTTTCTCTTTCCATCTCATCAAAGCATCTTCATATATCCTCTCAAGCGCTTCTCTTCTTTTTTTCTTTTCACTTATTTTCAGCCCCGATTCAATCTCATTATTATACTCTTACAAACTTGCTTTTATTTCCAGCAATGAAGGATGCATAGAA
>JBBIVP010000117.1:0-4428 GCA_037439705.1 bacterium | reverse complement strand
TTTCCTTTCCTACCTTTTCCCTTAAACCTTTTATGCCCCGGATGATCTCTTTTATATATGGATGCGCAAATTCAAGCGCTCGCACAAAAATTTCCTCTTTTATCTCATTCCCTCCACCTTCAACCATTGTAATCGCTTCCTCTGTCCCTGCCACTACCAGATTCAGTTCAACCTCTTCTTTTGGAGAGGAAAATCCTGCAAAAAAGTTTCCGTCTTTATACCATACCCGAACGGCACCAATAGGAGTATGAAATGGGATATGGGAGATGTAAAGTGCAGCGGAAGCGGAGTTTATTGCTATTACATCTGGCTCAGATTCATCTGCAGATAATACCCAGCTTATAACCTGTATTTCTGTTGTAAGGTTATCGGGAAGAATGGGTCTTATTCCCCTGTCTATAAGACGGGATGTGAGAACCTCCTTCTCACCCGGTTTTCCTTCTCTTTTTATGAAGCCGCCTGGAATTTTTCCAGCAGCATAGCTTTTTTCCCTGTATTCAATGGTTAAAGGAACAAAGTCAATCTCTTCTTCACTTTCTTTTGCCATAACACAGGTGCTTAAAACCACACCTCCTCCAACTTTGCATACCACTGCTCCGTCTGCCTGCCGGGCGAGTTCCCCGCTTTCAAAAACAATTTCTTCTGAACCTATATCTACTTTTATTTCCTCTTTCACCTCTATTTCCTCAAATTCAATTTTTTGAGAATTTCAAAGTAGCGCTCTTTGTCCGTCTTTTTCAAATAATTAAGGAGTTTCCTCCTTCTTGCAATAAGTTTCAAAAGTCCTCTTTTTGAACCATGGTCTTTTTTATGGACTGCAAAATGTTCGGTTAGTCTATTTATTCTGCGCGTTAGAATTGCTATCTGCACCTCTGCTGAACCGGTATCTTTTTCATGTCTTTTAAATTCGTCTATTATTAATTTTTTCTCTTCTGATTCCATCGGCATCTCATTACCTCCTTCTTTATTTTATTAAATTAGTAAACATTATTCTATTCTTTCCTTTATATCCAACTCCAAGGAAATTTTCTTTACATATAATACAAAATGGTCCATTTTTTATTCCATCCTTTAAAAAATTTATATCACCATTTTTGATTTTTTCAATCTCCTGTGTTTCCACTTCATAATGGGGAAAAGGAAATAGGTGGGGTTTTAAAGGTATAATTTGGGCGAGAGGGTTCTCCAGAATTTCTTTTAATTTTTTGCTATCCTTTACCAAAAATGGTCCCACCTCAATTCTTTCAAGGTTAGCAAGTGCACCTCCTGTTCCAAGAGAATCGCCTATATCCCTCGCAAGGGCTCTGATATATGTTCCTGCCCCGCAAAGAATTTCAATTTTTATGTAAGGAATGGATATGGAGATAAGGTTTATCTTTCTGATAAAAACCTTCCTTGGTTTAAGACTGAATGCTATTCCCTCTCTTGCGAGGGAGTATGCTCTTTTACCACCTATTTTTAAAGCACTGAATTGAGGCGGTACCTGTTCAATTTCTCCTTCGTATTTTTTTAGAGCCTTGATAATATCTTCTTCACTTAAATAAGAAACAGGTCTTTCTTCTATTTTGTTCCCACTTATATCATCCATATCTGTTTTCAATCCCAGAAGAACAAGGGCTACATATCTTTTTTCAAGGAATTTGAAGTATTCAAAAAATCCGGTTGCTTTGTTTATTCCTACAACAAGGACTCCGGATGCGATAGGGTCAAGCGTTCCCATATGTCCAATTTTTTTTACAGAAATAAACCGTTTAAGTTCGTTTATTACTTCTGTGGAGAGCCACCATTTTTCTTTATAGATGTTAAAAAAGCCATCTTCATCTAACCGCAATTTTGAGTTTTTTAAAAATTTCTCTTTCATACCATTTTATATTCTTTGCTTCTTCTTTTTTTAATTCAAACCCGGCAGCATTTTTATGTCCTCCTCCTCCGAATTCCTTGGCAATCCATGAGATATCAACATCATTTTTACTTCTCATACTTACCTTTATTGACCCATCTTCCCTCTCATTAAAAAGAATTCCAACCTTCATCCCTTTTATTGATTTGGCATAATCCACAAATCCATCAGTGTCTTCCCAGGAAGCACCAAATTTTTTTTTCATTTCCATTCTTACAAACATGGTGGCTGTCTTAATATCGGGATATATTTTGAGGGTAGAAAGTGTTTCACCGAGAAGAAGATATTTTCTTTCAGGAACCTCTTCTTTCAACATTCTTGCTACATAGGAAGGATTCAAGCCCTTTTTTACCAGGAGACCCGAGATTTTAAAACATTCTTCATTAGTATTTTGATAAGAAAAGCCTCCTGTGTCTTCATATATTCCAGCGTATATGTTCATCATTATTTCTTCATTTAGTGGAAAGTTTATATGATTTAAAAATCTAAAAATAAGCACAGCAGTGGCTGAGGCATTGGGGTCTATTATGTTTAAATTTCCAAATCCATCATTGGTTATATGATGGTCTATGTTGATAATAGGGAGAGTATTTCTGTTTTTGGGAATATTGAACCCTGTTCTGTTGAGAGATGCGGTATCAACAATTATATAAAGGTCAGCATCTGGCGGAATACTTCTCTTTATTTTTGAAGCCCCGGGAAGAAATTTCAGGTTTTCAGGAACTCCTGTTTTGTTCAGGATTACTGCCTTCTTTTTGAGAGAGATAATAAAATGCCATAATGCTAAAGATGAACCTATAGCATCTGCTTCAGGATTGATGTGTGATATAATAACAGGTCTATTGGAATTTTCTATAAATAATTTTAATTTTTTATAATTTTTCAGCATCCCCTTCTTCCTTTATGGTTCCATATTCATCGTCTATTTCAAAAAAAATAGAGGGAATACTTCTCATACACAATCTCTTCTTTAAAATTGTTCTTACAAATCCAGTCGCCGATTTCAATCCCATCATTTGTTTATCAGCTTCTTTTTGAGGAACTATATATACTGTTGCTATGTTCAGATTATCGGAAATTTTCACCTTTGAGATAATTGTTCCTTCTACCCTTGGGTCCTTTATTTCATGGAAGATAATATCTGAGAGTTCCTTTAAAATAAGGGTTTCTACCTTTAGTTTTCTTTTATAAGGGTCTTTCTTCATTATTCGTATTTAAGATAATCCACTCCTTTATTTATAATCTCAATCTCATTGCTTTCATTAAAAATTCGCAAAATATCGTCTATCCATTTTTTTATTTCCCCTTCCTTTGAACTTACAACTGCGAAACCTAAAGAACTGAAATTCCATTTATCTGTTCCTCCCAGTTCTGCAATTCTTATCCCTGTTCTGGAAAAAACGCTGTTTTTTAATCCCCGGAGCACATTCCTTTTATCCTTTAAAGACGATGCAGATGGTATAAGAACTTCAAGTTTTCATAGCATTCAATTATATCTCCTATTTCTATATCGTTGAAGCCTTCAATTCCTATACCGCACTCAAATCCTTTTTCTACTTCTTTCATATCATCTTTAAATCTTTTCAAAGATGAAATTTTCCCTTTATAAATTTCTGTTCCGTTTCTTTTAACCACGCATCTGGAATTTCTGACAATTTTGCCATCAACTACATAACATCCTCCCACTTTTATATTGTTGGATATTGTAAAAACCTGTTTAACTTCAGCCCTTCCCAATAATTTCCAGATTTCACGAGGAGTAACCATACCTTCAACCGCTTTCTTTATATCTTCAAGGAGTTCGTAAATAATGTTATAAATTCTTATTTCCACTTTTTTCGCTTTAGCTAATTCCTTAGCTTTCTGGTCAACTTTTATATTGAAGCCAATTACTATTCCTTCCGATGCAATAGCGAGCATCACATCATTTTCTGTAATATTCCCGACCCCCTTATGCAGTATTTTTATGTTCACTTCCTGATTTGAAAGTTTTTGAAGAGGCTCCTCAAGGGCATTAATGACCCCGTATGTCTCTCCTTTTAATACTATCCTTAATTCTTTTTTTGTTCCTTCCTTAACCATTTTGAAAATTTTATCAAGGGCAATTACTTCTTCTTCACTTATTGTGGCTATAGCAGATTTTCGTTTTTCTACTATTTTCTTTGCTATCTCTTCATTATCAACCCCATATATCATCTCTCCTGCAGGAACTACCTCTGAAAACCCTATTATTTCCACTGCTGAGGAAGGTCCCGCCTCTTTCACTTTATTGCCTTTATCGTCAAACATTGCCCTTATCTTTCCCCATGACTTTCCAGCAACAAAATAGTTACCTTCTTTGAAAGTTCCGCTTTTTACGATTACACTTCCTACAGGTCCTCTTGCGGGGTCAAGTTTTGATTCTATTATCACCCCTGCTCCTCTTTTATCCTTTGGCGCTTTCAGGTCAAGAAGGTCTGCCTGAAGAAAAATCGCTTCAAAAATTTTGTACAACCCATGCACAGTTTTTGCTGATAGTTCAACAAAAT
>JBBIVP010000116.1:0-6739 GCA_037439705.1 bacterium | reverse complement strand
AATCCTTCCTTCCAGAGAAGAATCGGTTTCAAAGACCAGCTTTGGTCTTTTATCTGAAAAATTTTCTTTAGAAAAATTTGTCTTCCTCGGAAATGTGGATGTGCCTGAATGGCTCCTTCCTCTTCCCACAGTTGAAACCCTGCCGGTTCTGAATGCTTTCAACAGAATGGAATTTATCAGGAAAAACGGACTTATGGCTATGGCGGATAAGGTTCGGAAAATTGTCTCAGCTCTGGAAAACGGCGTACCATTTTTAATCTCAGAGGAACACTCAATGACCTACGGAGTTTTAAAAGCACTCAGAGAAAAAGGCAAAAAACCACTTTTTCTCTGTTTTGATTCCCACATAGATGCCATATCCATTTCCGCAAGGTTCGGAAGAAAAGAGGAGAACTTTTTTTCCTCAGCCAATTTTATTCAAAAGATGATAGAAGATGAAATTCTTGAACCTCATCAGGTTTGCATAATGGGAGTTTCTGAGAAATTTCAGAGAGGAAGTCCGCCCGATAAAGAACTTTCCCTGTTGAAAAAAATGGGATTAAAAATAGTGGAGAAGGATAAACTTTTTAAGGGGGAAAACTTTGAGTTCGTTGAGAATTGCGATGAAATTTACATATCCATTGATGCTGATGTGTGTGCTGGAGAAAGAACCTACGCGGTAAGGACGAGAAATCTCTGCGGGATTTCTCCCGGGAAATTTCTTCAGTTCATAAAAAAACTCAGCAAAAAAATCAAAAAGAAAAGGATTGTGGGAATGGACCTCTGCGAGATAGACCCTCTTGTCGCTGATTTCCAGGAGGATGAAACCATAAATTTCTGGAAAGAAGTAATAGAGGTTTTGGTAGATGAAGCCTTTTGAGAAAAAAATTCTTAAATGGATTGAAACATCATCCATGATAAAAAATGGAGAGGATAAGATTCTTCTTGCTGTATCAGGGGGTCCGGATTCTACAGCCCTTTTTCATTCTTTTTTGAATTTAAAGAAAAAACTGAAAATTGAGATAGGAGTTGCCCACTTCAATCACAAATTGAGAAAAAAATCTGATGATGAAGCGGAATTTGTGAAAAAAATGTGTAAGGGCGTTAGATTTCACTACGGAGAGTTAATGGAAAAAAAGCCTGCAGGTATTTCTCCTGAAGAATGGGCAAGAAAAAAAAGGTATGAATTTTTGAAAAATGTGGCGGAAAAGGAAGGATATTTTCTGATTGCCACAGGTCATACCCTTGACGATCAGGTTGAAACGATAATAATGAGAATTTTGAGGGGAACAGGAATTGAGGGCTTGAGCGGAATTCTTCCACGAATGGATAACATAATACGACCGCTTCTGTGTGTCTGGAGAAAGGATGTGCTGAAATACCTGAAGGATATAAAAGCGGAATATGTAATAGATGAATCAAATTTTGATACAAAAATTCCGAGAAACCTCATAAGGTTGAAGTTAATTCCAGAAATGGAGAAACATTTTCCAAATTTCAAAAGGGCAATTATTAATCTGTGGGAATCTTCTCTTGGAATAAATGCTCTGACCCACTTTCTTTCTGCTCCCCTTTTTGTTGAGAAAAATGGAGATTTCTTTATTGACCTCAAAATTTTGAGCGGGCTTGATATATTTTCAAAAAGGTGGATTTTTAAAATTGTCATCCAGAAAATTATGGGAGAGCCACTTTCATCATCAAGAATTATTGATTCAGTTCTTTCCCTTTTATCGCCCGGCGGGAGGACAATTCAATTGAAAAAGAACTGGAGAGCAGAAAGAATGGGAGAAAAAATTGTTTTTACAAAGAAAGAAAAAAGGGAGGAGGACTGGGAGTTTGAGATAACCTCTGAGGGAAAATATGAATTTAAAGGCTGGAGCATTGAGGTAAAGACGGTTGAACAGCCTTTTCAAATCCCGAAGGATTCAAATACAGCGCTTCTGGATATAGAGGAGGCTCCTTTTCCAATCAAAGTGAGAAATTTCAGAAGGGGAGATAGGTTTATTTCCCTTGGTATGAAGGGAGAAAAGAAACTACACGATTTCTTCATAGACTTAAAAATTCCTGTTCAGGAGAGAAAAAAAATTCCCATTTTTGTATCAAAGGGCAAAATAATATGGATTGGTGGATTGAGAATTGATGAAAGGGCAAAAATAAAAGAAAATACAAAAAAAGCCCTTTCCCTTTCAATTTTCCGCATTTGACATGTTCAATTTTTTATGGTTTAATTAAAAATATAGCAATTTTAAAGAAGGAGCGCAGATTTTGAGTGACGGGGGTTTGGCAGAGAATAATTCTATTTTTGAAAGAAAGGTTTCTTTGATTAATTCTCCTTCTCCTCTTGTCAGGCTGAAAAATCTTGAAAAGAAAATAGGATTTAAAGGAAGTATATGGATGAAGAACGACGGAGTAATATCGGAAATATACGGTGGAAACAAACCAAGAAAATTTGAATTCATATTTAAAGAAGCAATTGAAAAGAAGGCAAAATTTCTTGTTACAACAGGCGGAATAGGGACAAATCACGGGCTCGCTGTGGCACTTTTTGGAAAAGAATTTGGCTTAAAAACTATACTTTTCCTTTATCCCCAGCCAATTACAGAATATGTGAAGAAAAATCTTGTTCGGATGGTGGATTCAGGAGTCGAAATAAGGATTACATTTCATCCCGTTAATGCAGTGATAAGGGCGAGCCTGCTTGGAAGAAGGGATGGATATTTTTTCATTCCTCCGGGTGGTTCATCTGTTCTGGGGAATTTGGGGTTTTATCATGCAGGGAAGGAACTGATTAAACAGATAAAAATGGGAGAGATGCCAGAACCATCTGCTATTTTCATTCCTGTTGGAACAGGTGGAAGCCTTGCAGGGTTTTCTCTTGGATTATCGGGTGAAGGAATAAAATCAAAGATAATTGGTGTGTGCGTTGTTGAAAGGGCTGTAACCAATAGGGCTGTTCTTTTTTCGGAGATTTTATTCCTTTCAAATTTTTTGAGAAAAAATAAAATAAGTTCAAATCCATTAAAGGCAATTATGAATTTCTCACTTGTCCATAAGTTTATCGGAAAGGGCTACGGTTATCCCACACCCGAATCTATTGAGGCGGTGAGAATTATGAAAGAAGAGGAAGGAATTGAGCTTGAAACAACCTACACAGGCAAAACGCTTGCCTGCCTCATCAAACTTGCAAAGGAAAAAGGGAGAGGGGACCTTCTTTTCTGGAACACCCATAATCTGAACGAACCAGAGATACCGGACCTTGAAAAAAAATTTGATGATGTGAGAGAATCTCTTGGGATATGGACAGAAGACTCACAATAGCCCTTCTCATTTCAATTTTTCTTCACCTCTTTATTTTTGTCCCGTTTCCCATCTCATCCCTGAAGGAGGAACTTTTTGAAAGAAGAAAACCTGAGGAGCCACTCTCCATTGAATTTATCCATCAGAAACCGACTCCGAAGGAAAACAAAGATGCAAAAAAATTATCCTATGAAACTCATGTTGCAAAAAGGGAGACAACGACAAAAAGAAGACTTCCATCAGAAGGAAGTATTTTTAAAAAACCTCTTATAGCCCAGCACGATGAAAGGACGGAGGCTTTCGAAGAAAAAGAAACTGGAGAGAATCCGGTAAAAGAATTTCCAGAGTCTTTAAGGGAATTTGGCGGTGACATAAATGAAAACCTTCCCGAGGAAGAAACGGTAAATCTGAACACGAGGGAGTTTAAATACATTTCCTATTTTTCAAAGATAAAATCAAAGATAGAACTCGTGTGGGCATATCCGCAGATATCAGTTATGAGGGGGGAGCAGGGAACGGTTCATCTGAAATTCACGATAGTTGAAGATGGAAGCCTTGAGGACGTTCAATTGATAAAATCCTCGGGTTATCCTGCTCTTGATGAGGAGGCGATCAGAGCTGTGAAAACAGCAGCACCCTATCCGCCACTTCCTAAAAGCTGGGGATTGAAAAAACTTCACATCATTGGAGAATTCAATTATATCCTCGGATACAGGATTATAAGATGAGTTAAATTTTTTTCACCACCACACAGGCGTTTGTTCCACCGAATCCAAAGGAGTTGCAGAGGGCAAATTTCAGGTCTTTCAATTCTATGGCTTCATTGGGTACATAATTCAGGTCGCATTCAGGGTCAGGTTCTTCGTAGTTTATTGTCGGTGGAATTATGCCTGTTTTTAAAGAAAGGGCAGTAAAGGCACATTCAATTCCGCCCGCTGCTCCGAGGGTATGACCTGTAACGGATTTTGTGGAACTCACAAAGAGTTTTTTTGCGTGGTCTTTGAACACATTCTTTATTGCGATTGTTTCATAAAGGTCATTGAGTTTTGTTGAGGTGCCATGGGCATTTATGTATTGCACATCTTCCGATGATATTCCAGCATCGTTTATTGCGAGCCTCATGCATTCTTCGGCACCTTTTCCCTGGGGAGATGGAGCGGTTATGTGATAGGCATCTCCGTTTGCTCCGTATCCTATTATTTCTGCAATAATTTCAGCATTTCTTCTTTTTGCATTCTCATATTCCTCAAGCACAAGAATTCCTGCTCCTTCCCCGATTACAAAACCGTCCCTGTTTTTTTCAAAAGGACGAGATGCTTTCTCCGGTTCATCGTTTCTTCTTGAAAGAGCTTTCATATTTGAAAAACCCGCTACAGCCAGAGGGGTAATTGCTGATTCTGCTCCTCCGCATATAGCAATATCAATTACTCCATCCCTTATGTATTTAAATGATTCTCCTATGGCATGAAGTCCTGCAGAACAGGCTGTTGAAATACATAGGTTTATTCCTTTTGCACCAGTAAGAATTGAAACCCATCCTGCTGCAAGGTTTGGAATGGTCATAGGAATAAAGTATGGACTTACCTTTCTAAAGCCTCTTTCTTTCAGAATTTTTAACTGCTCTTCTATGGAAGGAAGACCTCCAAGTCCAACACCAATTATCACTCCCACCCTTTCCGAATCAAGTTTGCCTTTCAGTTCTGCTCTTTCAATTGCTATAAGAGAACCTGCTACAGCAAACTGTATGAATCTGTCCATTTCTTCAACAAGTTTTGGTTCAATAAACTTTTCAGGGTCAAATCCTTTAACCTCTGCTGCAATTCTTACAGGCAAATCCTTTGCCTCAAATCTCGTTATATGACTTACTCCACTTCTTCCATTTATCACATTTTCCCACACCTCCTCAACCTCTATCCCCACGGGCGTGACAAGCCCTATTCCTGTAACGACAACCCTTCTTCTCATCCAATATGCTTTTTTATGTACTCAACCGCATCTTTTACTCTTTTCATTTTCTCCAGTTCTTCATCCGGAATCTCATCCAGTCCGAATTTTTCCTCTATCTTTATCACTATGTCCATCACAGCGAGTGAATCCGCTCCCAGGTCTTCAACAAACCTTGATTCAGGTTTTATTATTGAGGGGTCAATCTTCAGCCTTTTTGCGATTATTTCTATCAGTTCCTTCTCTACATCCATTTTTTCACCTCCTACATATATAATCCGCCATTAACCTTTATAACTTCACCTGTTATATATGAAGCATCTTCTGAAAGCAAGAAAGCCACCACTCCGGCTACATCTTCAGGATTTCCAAATCTTCCGAGAGGAATGCTTTCCATTATTTTTTTCTTTACTTCCTCTGGGAGATTTTCCGTCATTGATGTTTTTATGAATCCCGGAGAAACAGCATTTACTGTTATATTTTTTGGAGCCAGTTCTCGGGCAAGAGATTTTGTAAATGCAATAACTCCACCCTTTGAGGCAGAATAGTTTGTCTGCCCAGGATTTCCTGTTTCACCTGCTACTGAAACTATGTTAACAATTCTTCCATAATTTCCCCTCATCATCAGTCTCACTCCTTCCTTACAGCACAGGTATATGCTTTTGAGATTAACCTCTATGATTTCGTCCCAGTCTTCCTCCTTCATCATTAAAAGAAGGGCATCTTTTCTTATTCCCGCATTGTTCACAAGACCCTGAAGTCCTTCGTCTTTAATTTTTTTAAATGCCTCCTTCACCTCATCTTTTTTTGATACATCAAATGGGAGTGGAATACACTTCCAGTTTTTTTTCTTCCCTTCCTCAACAAGAGGAAGAAGCGATTCCTCCTTTCTCGCATTCGCATAAACAACCGCTCCTTCATTGCACAGCCTTTCCACTATTGCCCTTCCTATTCCTTTCGATGCTCCTGTTACAAGTATTCTCATATCCTTTAAGCCCTTCATTTTATAAGCCTTTCTATTATTTTTACATCTTTTGGTTCACAGAGTGAAAATTTTTTTATTTCCTTTCCATCTTCAATGAGATTTAAAAGAACAGGTCTCGGTCCAGGTTCTATAATCACTTCCGGTTCCATCTCAAGAAACTTTTTCATACAATCTCGCCACTTTACAGAACTTGAAATCTGTTTTGCAAGCGATTCTTTTATTTCGTCAGCATTTTTGTAAATTTCTGCATCAATGTTTTTCAAAACAGGTATGGATGGATTTTTAAAGGAAATTCTCTCCAGAAATTTCCTCATTTTCTCTTCCGCTGGTTTCATAAACGGCGTATGAAATGGAGCACTGACATTCAAGAAAATAGCCCTTCCTCCTCTTTCCTTCAGTTTTTCAACAGCCTCCTTCACTTCTTCTTCTCTTCCTGAAATTACTGTTTGGGTTGAAGAGTTGTAGTTTGCAGGATAAACATTTTTCATATCTTTTAGTACTTCCTCAACTATTTCAGAGGAAATGCCGATTATT
>JBBIVP010000115.1:0-6951 GCA_037439705.1 bacterium | reverse complement strand
TTTCCCCCAATTATGATTTTTCCATCAGATTGAATGGCAATGGAAGAAACAGAATTATCTGCATTTGGGTTGAATGTATAGTCAATTATGCTGTATGGCATGAAAGAAGAACTCGTTCTGAACGTCAGAAGATTCTCAGTAAGCCATTTTATTGATTGAGTGTCCACATAGTTTGTTGATGTAATCTCATTGTGATAGGTAACCTCCTGAAGGCTTATTTCAGGAACAAGGGATGTATCCATTGCCTTATCAAAGGATACATAAAAGACCCATGGGCTTTCAAATGGAAGCCCTTCTGCCTCTATCTCTAAATCAGTGATGTGTGGATATAAACCCGTGAGGTTATTCTGCCCCTTATCCATATCCTCTTGAGTGAACCCGTCTGTATCTTTAGGAGGAATATTCTTTTTTTCAAAATTACAGCCTATCAGCCCTGTAAGTAAAATTATTCCTATTATCTTTCCCTTCATCTTACACCTCCTTTTAAAATTTTATTGTTGCTGAACCAAATATAGACCATATCCTTGATGCCTCATGGGGCTCTATTGAAAGTTCATGAATGTGGTCATCTGAATCATGGTTATCATAATAGTCTCCGAGAAGGTCAACTGATATGTTTTTTGAAAGTGCAATCCCGAGACCTATCCTGTAATCTGTTATGCTTTCCTCGTCAACCCTGCTTGAATAACTGTTCTCAGGAATTGAATAAGGTTCGTAGGTAACAGTTCTCGTTCCCATTCCATCCTCATAGGTGGTTTTTATCTGGTTGCTTCCTGAAATGTAGAAGATTTCCTCATTGTTCCTCTTTACCAATATGAAATGGGAAACGCCCAATCTCAAAGTTAACTTCTTTGTAATCTCAACCTCTGCTGAAACAGGAAATTTTATGTAATGGGTTTTCACCTCATACTTGTATCCCTGTTCCAACTGGGATTCATCTGTTGTCCTTTCATCAAAAATTCCAGTGACAGGGTCGTAATCAAGTGGGGCATCAATTATATCTTTATCGTTGTTTCTGTCTATCCTTTCCGTTCTATTTAAAGTGAATGCCCTCCTTATATCTATCTCCCTTTTCACAAATTCATACCCGATACCGAAACCAAATTTTAAGAAGTTCGTTATCTGAACGATGTCAGCAAGAAGGGCATAGGCACCATATCCGGAAAGATAATCACCTGACCAGTTAACCCTTTCCACTCCTACAGCATCTGTCCTTGTGTTTTGAACTGTATCCATAATGGTTTCTCCACCTGACCTCTCATAACTTCCATCAGAAACATCAACCGATGCCCACTCAACCCCTCCATCAACCCTTATTGTGTTCTTTTCACCAACAGGAATATATGTCTTTAACCTTATCCCGAGGTTTGAGCCATCGTATGGAAGGGCATTATTAATTGGATCGCCCTGAGTGGGGTCTCCCACTGGACCTGCTAATGTCTCTGTAAGTGATGCACTGTATGAACCCTTCATCCATTCTGCCCTTCTTATATTCTCTCCATATTTTCCAGCGCCATCTGAATCAATCATTGAATAATAGAAGTCAATTCCTATTTTTAAATCCTTTTTTGGCTCAATTTTACAACCGATGATAAAACCTATGTTTGAGCCATTGGCATCAATCCTTGCATCGCTTTTATCGGAATAACTTTCAAGAACCGTTCCTGTATTTAGGTCAGTTTCTGTGTAGGATATATCAAAGGTTGACCTTGAATCCCTGTTTTCTCCTCTTAAAAAACCCAGTGAAACGCCTAAACCTATGTTTACCTTTTTAGAAATGGAGATTCCATATCCAATAAGAAGTTCATACTCATTCTCCCTCTGCCAAGATTCACCCGACATATCCCTCAAAATACTTCTGTCAGATTTGTAATCATTGTCATCATCAAAAAAATCTGTCTTAACGAGGTGAAAATGTCCCATTTCTCCTTTATCAATAAAAGCTCCTGGATTAAGGAAATTTGGCCAGTTTGGAGTAAAGTTATCTTGAGGAAGGAATACTTCTTCTGATGATTTATTATTTGTCATATTAAACATCAGGAATAACCTTCCTGCTTTACCCGGAAGTCCAAACCATCCTATTTGAAAACGATTTGCCCCGGAGGTGTTGTGGAGGTTTGTGTATAACTCGTAGCCACTAAAATCGGCGAGGAATTCGGGATAGAAGAAGAGGTCATAACTATCCTCAATAAGACCGAATGTGTTTTCGCTCCTTATTGACTGGTCGTTTATCGCAAACGCACTGCCTGTAAGGAAAAAGAAAAGGAACACGCAGACCAAACATTTTAGCTTCATATCAACCTCCTGTTTTTATTTCTACCCATATTATTTTAATTTTATCTCCCATTTTTTTAAAAAGCAAGCGATTTTTTACCTTTTAGATATTCCCTCGCCAGCTTCTTGCTTTCCTCAACAGCGGGCTGGTCAAATGGATTTATCCCGAGCCCTTCTCCAAACAAACTTACGATGGAGGAAAAGAAGATAAAAAGCCTCCCCAACATTTCCGGATTTAAACATTCCAACTCAATTTCAATGACCGGTATCTTTTTGTTCTTTATTGAGTTAAGAGTTCCGTAGTATTCTGCATCTCTTATCTCCGCTATGGAAAATCCCTTCATAAATTCAGGTGGAGAAAGTTTTCCAATTCCATCTACCCTGAATTTACCATTTTCTTTTATCTTTATGAAGCAGACAATTTTATCAGGTGGACCATCTATTATTAACTGAAGGATTGTGTGCTGGTCTGTAGCGCCCTTTCCACAGAGAGGGGTCTGTCCCTTTCCATCCTTTCCGAGGCTCTCAGACCAGAGCTGAACGAGCCACCTTGAAAATGCATCAAACCTTTCGGAATATGGCATAAAGACAAAGACATCTTTTTTACATTCATTGTATTGATAAAAAAGAAATTCTGCAGTCTTCAAAACTGGATTCTCATCAGGAGGTCTATCAGCGAGGATTTCATATATCTCCCTTGCCCCATTTATAATCCTTCTCCATTTTATTCCAAGAAATAATGCTGGAAAAAGTCCCACAGGAGAAAGTGCTGAAAATCTACCAGTCAGTTCTCCCGGAATTTTTAAAACAGGAAATCCCTCCTTCAATGCTATTTCCCTCAAAAAACCTCCTTCCGGATCTGTGGTGATTATTACCCTTTTCTTCGCTTCTTTCTCCCCAATTTTCCTGATGAGCCATCTGTATATGTAAAAGAAATTTGCAACTGTCTCAACTGTGTTTCCAGATTTTGAAACCACATGAAGGCATAAACCTTTTGGGTCCACCTCTGAGAGAACTCTTCTTATCTCCCACTCATCAAGGTTTTCTATAAGATAAAATTCCTTTTTAATCTCATCTTCAAATGCCCTTTTTATGACAAGTGGAGGGAGGGCTGAGCCTCCTATTCCTATGTGAAACATAGTTTTAAAGGATTTCACATATTTCAGCTTTTCCATCTCTTTTAGAATTTCATCCTCATAGAGCGCTTTGAGAAAATGAAATTTTCTTTCTCTAAAATTTTTTTGAAAAGAATCTCTTATTCTTTCGTTCCGGGGAATTTCTTCTTCACAAAAAACTTTTAATGATGATAAATCTATCTTCATCAAAATAATCCCTGCTGGAGGAGCCTAAGAAGTTCGTATATCTTTTTCTGCCAGTAGGTAAGAACCCTGTTGAGATAAAGATTATTGGGAGTAAGAAATTCATCAGTAGTCCCTTCGCATCCCGGAAATTCCTTTTGATCAATCCCAGGATTTACCAGAAGGGCACCACCAAATGATGGGTCATTCATCCCAAAATAAAATAGCTGATAGGAAGAAAGTTCTGAAGGAAGGGAAAAGCAATCCTTGTTTATACTTCCATCTTCTCCCACACTTTCGTCATTTTCATTCCATCTGAATCCTGTGGAAAAATGCACAGAATCCCCTTCATACTGGTAAAAGACATTAAGCGTTGACGTTCCAGGGTCAGGATATTTATATTTCTCGCCATCCAGCGCATAATAGCATACATAACTCGTTGCTCCATCTGAATATGATGGTGGACAGGGAATGGAGATATAGGCTGTTCCGCTCCCGGGATATGCTTCAGCCTCTATGAGGAATACAGGGAGAAGAATTCCATCATCATCAGGGTCGTAGAGAAAGGGCATAAAATCCCTTAACGGTTTTCTTTCCTTGGGGTCTCCGAAGAACTTTCTCGGTTTAAAGGAGAGATTGTCAAGAAAGACAATTATTCCGATGCTAATGGTATTTATAACATTTGCAAGGCTGATGGAACATTCTTCATCTTCTTTCTCATATTTTACACATCCTCCCACCTCTGAAAAGAGTGTTTTCATACTGTCTATATACTCCTGTGAGAGAAAAGGTTTGAGAGTATTGCACAATCCTGAAAGCGCTAGTTCATCAACACCTGTTCTGTAAAGGTTGATACAGAGTTCATCAGTAGAACTGAATTTTTTATTATTATCCTTATCCACCCAGTATATAATGTCATCTTTAGGGTTTTCGTCCTGTTCTGTAAAGAGGGTATTTAATGCATTTGACATCTTTATGAAAAAAGATGAAATCTCATCATCAGCGTATGTAAAGAGATTTGCCCTGTCTTTGTGCCATTTGAGGAAATCAGATTTATAGAACAAACCACCCGAAAACCTTAACAATTGAATGGTTGATACATTACCTCCGGAAATAGTAACGAGGAGGTTCAGAAGCCCCTCAGCATTAAGGTTGAGGTCGTAAGAAAATAAGAGGTCAATGATGCCCTTTATGAGGTCTATAACTGCAGAGAATATATTAGCCTCAACAGAATCCCATTCGCCTCTGAACTCCATATCCCCTGAGAGTTCAACCATTCCTGGAACAGAAATAGAAAAATTCTTAAAAATTTTGAGTGGAATTTTATCCATCTTCAAACTGCAATTCTTATCTATTACAAAATTTGTGTATCCTTCCATCCTTGTAAGGTTAAGGTAAATCGGTTGAATTATTGAGTAAATGAAGGAATCAATGTTGACCTTCTTTTCAAGGATAAATTTCACATACTGAATAATGTCTTCAAGGGTAATGTCCTGAGAAGGACTCAGCATTCCTCCTGCGAAGTCTTCTATAAGGGGAAGGAGACTTGATACGGAATCAAGGAGATAAAAGAGGTTTGATAAAAACAGAAGGTAATTAGCCTCACAGAGGTCAACATCCCTTACCTCACATTCACTTTCAGGGTCAATAACCCTCAAGCATTCATCCATAGAGTCTGTCCACCTTCCATCCCTCAGTGCCTCCTTACACGCATCAAGGGTTTTTACAACCCACCTTTCACACTTAGACCCTCCTGCTGAACAGGAGAAAAGTAGAAACACCCCTGCTAAAAGTATTAACCCTCCTCTTTTCTTCATAAACAATTAAAAAAATCCTGATTTTCTGAGGTTAGAGATTAATCCAAGGAATGTGTCTATGAGGTCATTTATCACTACATTTAATGAGAAGTTATCCGCATGTTTCCATTCAAGGTAGTTTTCTTCATTGCATATTTTTTCTTTGATTGGGTTTAAATTTACTTCAACAGAGCCATTAAATGATGGGTCCTGAAAAGCAATGTAAACAAAGGTTACTGATTGAGGAAATATACAATCTTTCGTTATTTCGTATGGGTATCCGGCAAAATGTGATGAATCTTCAGTGAAGATGTAGGGTTTTGAAATTGCATACTCAGGCGGAACTTCCGCTTCAACCATGAATTCAGCATATCCATCGTCATTTGTATCCTCCCAGTAAGGAAGGAAATCCCTTATTGGTTTTGCCTCTGTTATACTTGACGGATAGAGTTTCCACGGATATACCCTTATTGTGTCTTTGAACTCAATGAGCCCAAAAAGCAGGGAATTTAACTCGGCGATAGAAATGGACTCCTTCAATTCACCCGAAAAAATTTTACTCCACCTTGAAGTAATTTGAACAACCTCTTTTATGTAATCCTCTGTTATAAACACTTTAAGAACGGACTCAAGGAGGTCAAGCACATTCGTCCTTTGACCGTTGATTTCAACAAATATCCCCCTTTCACCTGTTTCAGGGTCAAAAATGTTTATCTTTAATCCCTTATCCACCCAACCGATTATGTCATCATAAGGATTCTCATCAACCTTTAATAGTTCATCAAGGGAAGTTGAAATCCTTTTCATACATACCGAATAGTCCTGCCCGACTAATGCAAACAGCTCCTTTCTATCTGGATGAAAATCTAAAAAGTTTTGATTATTTGCTGGAACAAATCCAAGGCTCCGAACGAGACCAACAAGATCGCTCATATCAAGACTGATTATTCCCTCGTTATATGCATTCAGGACTTCCTCCAGGTCAAGGTCAAGGTCAAGTGAAAGAATGAGATGGAGCCCTGCCTTTACCATTGAGACGAAAGAGCCTATGAGGTCTGCTTCTGTCAGGTCCCATTCACCCTGGGTAGCAACTTCTTTCTTCGGATCCCATCCTTTAAATTCAATAGAAAGGATTGGAGAATCTTCAAGCCCGAGGGTTATTTTGTAATTATCAAGTAAGAGGGAACATTTGTATTTCTCCACAACATTGACAGCATTGTCCATCTCATCAAAAAGTTCAAGGATTGACGGAATTATGCTTGAAACGAGACTGTCCACCATTCCACCAGCCTGCTCGGTGAATTGAGAAAGGCTCTGAATCACACCTATTATTGGATTTATAGTCTCAAAAAGTATCTTCACATCAGCAAGAAGAAGAACATAATTTGCCTCGCAGTTCTCAGGCTCTTTTTGAAGTACTTCCAAAATTTTTTCTCTCACATCATCGGGTGTATATGGAATGCCGTCTTCCGTCAGAACCTTTTCAGAAAGCATATCCTTTGCCTTTTCTATATCGCTCTTTTCCTTTCCGCATCCCATTACAAAAAGGATGAAACTACTGATTATGAGTGCTTTTTTCATTT
>JBBIVP010000114.1:0-6983 GCA_037439705.1 bacterium | reverse complement strand
ACAGTATATACATCAAGATTTTCGTTCATATATTCTCCTAACTTTCTTTATTAAATTTCACCGCCAGTTTGCTCAGAAATTAACCCATCTGTTATCTTAATTCAAGACTTCATCTCTTACGAGTTCAGTGATTAAAGCAACCGCTTCCTCATAACTTTCCGCACTTCTTATCATTGCATCAAGTTCAAAAGCTTCCTTCATATAACCTTCTTTGAAAATAGCAAGTGGGCATTTAAAAATCAAAAACAAAGAAGCATCAAAGATACCTTTAATTACAATAACCTTTTTTACCCCTTTCATCTATTAAACTCGGGGCGAGCCGACTTGAACGGCCGACCTTCCGGTCCCGAACCGGACGCGCTTCCACTGCGCTACGCCCCGTTTTATATTCATAATATTAAAAATTCTTTTCGCAAGCAACATTTCGTTAAACGGACTAAATTTTTGGTTTATTATTATGCCCCAAATTTCTGAAGCTTCCCAGCGTGTGCAAGGATAAATGGCATCAAATAGACTGACGGAAATATACCGAGGCTTCCACATTTTGCATTCGTTTCGCTGAACTTTTCAAATCCGTCCATTCTTGCTGATTCCGAGAATAAAAGGAGAGGCACGGGGTGCCAGCTATGGGATTTCAATTCGGATGGCGTTGAGTGGTCTCCTGTTATGACAAGGACATCTGGAGCAAGGTTAAAAATTTCTCCTGCTATGGAATCAGCCATTTCAATAGCTCCAACCTTCTTCTCAAAATTTCCATCCTCACCGGAACTATCAGCCTTTTTGAAGTGGATGTAAAAGAAGTCATATTTTTCGTAGTTTTCTTTTAGAAGTGAAATGATATCTTCAGGAGAAGATGGTTTTTTCAAAACCTCCATTCCGATAAGCCTTGCAAGTCCCCTGTACATTGGATATTCTGCGATGGCACATGCCTTTAATTTAAAGATGGAATTAAAAGTAGGAATTTCAGGAACAGATGAAAACCCTCTCAAAAGTATGGAATTTGCCTTTGGTTCATCACTTAGAACCTTCATAGACTTTTCAACTATCCTGTTTAGAATTTTTGCAGTTGTATGGGCTTCTTTTTTTAAAGCCTTAATTTTTAATGGTGGAACTTCTGTTTTCTGGGGATCGGTGTCAGAAAGATGAGGCGAGAGTTTTTTGCCTTTCAGAAGAAGCACAAATCTGTGTTCCTTTTCAGGGTAGAAACCTACTTTTATACCCTCAATTTCTTTTATTTCTGAATTCAATTTTTTACAGAGCCTTGCACATTCCTCATCCGGAATTCTTCCTGCCCTCCTGTCAACTATCAACCCATCTTTGTTTATGGTTGCAAAATTTCCTCTCGCTGCCACATCTCCCTTTTTTAGTTCCAGGTCAACGCCGAGAGCAGAAAGAACCCCCCTTCCTATTTCCCATTTTAAAGGGTCATAACCGAATAGGGAAAGATGGGCTGGTCCGCTTCCAGGTGTTATTCCTGGGAGGACCGGAATTATCATCCCGAGAGAGGAAATTTTTGCAATTCTGTCCATGTTAGGGGTATTTGCCATTTCAAGTTCAGTCTTTCCTGACCGATTTATTCCGCCAAGCCCATCAATGACGAAAAGGACTATTTTCACTTTTCTATCATTTATGAGCGATGGAATCAGTTCAAAAATTCTTTCATCATACATGGCTCACCCTAAGGAAGCAACAAATCTTTTGAATAAATACCTTGCATCGTGGGGACCTGGGGAGGCTTCGGGATGGTATTGTATGCTGAAAAATTTAAACCATGATGATTTAATTCCTTCAAGTGTGTGGTCGTAAAGGTTAATGTGGGTGATTTCTACATCTTTATCGGAAAGGCTGTTTATATCAATCACAAAGTTGTGATTTTGAGCTGTAATTTCTACTTTACCAGTGGCTAAATCTTTAACAGGGTGATTTCCACCGTGATGCCCGAATTTCAGTTTTTTTATCACTCCTCCGAGGGCAAGTCCTATCAGTTGATGTCCCAGGCATATTCCAAATGCTGGAATTTTTCCAAGAAGATTTCTTATAGTATCAATGGTTTTTTCGAGGGGTCTCGGGTCTCCCGGACCATTAGAGATGAAAAGCCCGTGAGGAGAAATTTCAAGTATTTCCTTATAATCTGTATCATAAGGAAAGACATAAATCTCACATCCGAGGTCCACTAAAAGCCTCATTATGTTGAACTTTATTCCGCAATCAATAGTAGCGATTCTGTATTTAAAATTTTTCGGTTTTGTAAAACCTTCTCCATATCTCCAGCTTCCTTCCCTCCATACATAGGGTTTGTCAGTGGGAACATTTTTCACAATATCTCTTCCTTCTATTCTCGGTGCTTTCTCAACAATTTTTTTCAGTTCTTCAATATCAAAAATTTCGGTTGATATTACCCCGATTTGGGCTCCATTGTCCCTTATTTCCCTTGTTATTTCCCTGGTATCAACATTTTCTATTCCAACTATATTCCATTCCTTTAGAAACTCATCAAGGGATTTTTCAGCCCTCCAGGAAGACGGAATTTTGCATGCAGACTTTACGACAAAGCCTGAGAGAAATGGTTTTCTTGATTCCATATCTTCACGGTTTACTCCAACATTTCCTATGTGCGGATAGGTCATAAGGACAATCTGTCCGTGATAGGAAGGGTCGGTAAGAATTTCCTGATATCCCGACATACTGGTATTGAAAATTACCTCTCCAACTGCGGTTCCTTCTGCTCCAAAACTTATTCCCTCAAAAAATTTCCCCTTTTCAAGATAAAGGACTGCCTTTTTCATAATTTTTCATCATAGTAGGCAATTCTGCCTTCGGAAATCGTGAGCACAGCCCTTCCTTTAAGTTTCATTCCTAAGAATGGAGAATTTGAACTTTTTGAAAGTATTAGGTCTTCCGTAAAAGTCCATCTCACATCCGGATTTACCACTGTTATTGATGCCACTCTTTTTTCTTTTATAACCCCACAGTCCTTCAATCCAAGAAGCTTTGCAGGATTTAGAGAACATTTTACAGGAATGTCATGAAGATTTATTATTCCATCTTTCCACAGCCAGATGACTACGCTCAGTGCTGTCTGTAATCCAATCACACCAAACGGGGCAAAATTGAACTCCACTTCCTTTGATGCTTTATCGTGTGGAGCATGGTCGGTAGCAATCATATCAATTGTTCCATCCGCCAATCCTTTAAATAATGCATTCCTGTCCTCTTCTGACCTCAAAGGTGGTTTCATCTTGAAATTCGGATTAAATTTGAAAACCTCTTTTTCAGTGAAGAAAAGATGATGGGGTGTAACATCGCATGTGAGTTTAACTTTTTTCTTTTTGAAGTTTCTTATTATTTCTACAGAACCCTTACTTGATATGTGAGTGAGGTGAAGCTTTCTTCCGGTTAAAGCGCACAATGTAGCATCTCTAAATGCAGCAATTTCTTCAGACTCTGAGGGTATTCCTTTCATCCCGCTTATAAGTGAAGAAATGCCTTCATTTACAACCCCCTCTCCAGAAAGGGTAGTGTCTTCAGGATGAGAAATAATTGGAAGGTCAAAGATGCCCGAATATTCAAGGGCTCTCCTCATAACCGTTGAATTCTGAATGTAATTACCGTCGTCCGAAAAGGCGACCGCTCCCTCTTTAAACATTCCTCCCATTTCTGAAAGTTCTTCTCCTTTAAGCCCTTTTGTGACAGCACCTACGGGAAGGACTTTTATAACTGCTACTTCTTTTGCTTTTTCTCTTATGTATCTTGTAACAGATGGATTGTCATTAACTGGATTGGTATTTGCCATACAGACAATTGCGGTGAACCCTCCCCAGGCTCCTGCCTTTGAACCGCTTTCTATATCTTCCTTGTATTCCCAGCCCGGGTCTCTTAAATGGGTATGGATGTCAATGAAACCGGGAAAGGTAAGAAGACCGCGAAGGTTTATAACTCTCGCCTTTTTTTCAGAAATTCCCTTTCCAATTCTTATTATTCTTCCGTTTTCTATAAGAATATCATATTCTCCGTCCTTTATTCCCGGAGAAATTATCCTTCCTTTTTTAAGAAGGAGCTTCATTTTCTCTCTCCTGCTATAAGGTAAAGGACAGCCATTCTTACAGCAACTCCATTTGTTACCTGATTTAGAATTAAAGAACGAGAACTATCAGCTACTTCTGCAAAAAGTTCTACATCCCTGTTTACCGGTCCGGGATGCATGACAACAGCGTCCTTTTTGGCATATTTTATTGTTTCAGGAGTTATTGCATAGATTGAAGAATACTCCGAAAGATTGGGGAAGAAAGAACCCTTCTGCCTCTCTAATTGAATTCTCAGGGTATAAATCACATCCACATCTTTAAGTCCTTCTTTCAGGTCGGAATAAACTTCCACTCCAAGTTCCTCAATGAACCTTGGCATCAAAGTGGGTGGTCCAACAACCCTTACATGAGCACCCATTTTTTTCCAGCAATATATTCCAGAACGGGCAACCCTGCTGTGAAGAATATCTCCCACTATTGCTATGAGAAGACCATCCACCCTTTTTTTGTGGTCAAGAAGGGTTAGTAAATCAAGAAGAGCCTGTGTGGGATGTTCATGGGCTCCGTCTCCTGCATTTACAATGGATGCTTTTGTTCTTTCAGCAAGAAAGTGGGGAGAGCCTTCTGCAGAATGCCTTATCACAATTATATCCGCATTCATCGCTTCTATGTTCTTTACGGTATCAAGGAGGGTTTCTCCCTTTACGACACTTGAAGCCTGGGCAGCAAAATTTACTACATCTGCGCTTAAAGATTTCGCCGCAAGTTCAAAAGATGTTCTTGTTCTTGTGCTCGGTTCAAAAAACAGATTCACCACAGTTTTTCCTCTCAGGGCAGGAACCTTTTTAATCGGTCTTGAAAGGACCTCCCTCATTGACCTTGCAGTTTCTATTATGGTCTCTATTTCCTCCTTTGAGAGGCTCTTTATCTCAAGCAGATGCTTTCTTTTGAAATGCACTTTCGACATAAATCCCTCTATCCTTTCCCTCAAATTTTACTACCACCTTCTCACCTTTTCTGACAGAAAGTTTTGTGCCGCAGAAATCAGGTCTTATTGGAAGTTCCCTTTCTTCCCTGTCAACCAGAACTGCAAGCTTTATCCATTTGGGTCTTCCAAGGTCCATTATTGCATCAAGTGCACACCTGACCGTTCTTCCTGTATAAAATACATCATCCACAAGAATTATGGGAAGATTGTCAACAGGAAAATCAATTTTTGTTTCTTTTACTACAGGATTTGGACCTATTCTTGATATGTCATCCCTGTAAAGGGTTATGTCAAGTATTCCATATTCAATTTTTACTCCTTTTTCCAGCTTTGAAATCACTTTTATAAGGCTTTGTGCAAGAAAAACCCCACCAGTCCTTATTCCAATCACTCCTATTTTTTCAAATCCACCTATGCTTTCTGCTATTTCGGCACCGAGCCTTCTTATCATCCTGTCCATATCCTTCGCATTTACCACAAGCATTTATTCTTCTCCTAATTTCACATGGGTTCTGAACTCAAACCTGAAAGGATATGTCCATCTGCCGAAATAGACCACTTCTTTCGTATATGAAAGATAAACTTCATCGCCTTCAAGGCGAGAAAATGTAATTTCGGAAAGGTCAAGGTCCATTTCCTTCCACTTGTCAATCACTGCCTTTTCAAACTCCTCATAGTTTATGAAAGCCCTTTTAAGATTTGTTTCAACAACCCCTTTTATTTCTGTCCATTTTATATAAACTGGAACGGTTTTGACCAGCATATAAACTCCTGCTCCGATGAGCGCTAAAACAAAAAGAAATGTCAGGGTAATTTTGCCGTTTTCATTCATTGGTTAAACTCTACCACTTTAAATCTCTTTTTCAAGAAAATTAGTGGAAGATATATGATGAAGAACAGATTTTTGAAAACGATTTTTATAAACTCAATGAAGATGCTTCTGAAAGGCTCATTCAAGGTAAGAATCCATCTGGAGCTCAGGTAGTAAAAATTAACGACAGATTTTCCAGACGGAATGTGAAGCAAAATTTTCTTAATTATCTTTGCAAGGTTAATTGTATCTCCTTCTTTAAAAATATAGGTAATAAGGCAGTATTGAACCTCTTCATCTTTGACAAGCTTCGCCCTTTCTACATTCACATCCCATTCAAAATCTGATTCTCCAGCACAATTTACAAGATGGATTTTGAAATGTCGAACTCCAGTGGTTTTTGGACTCCATTTTATATATTTCCCATCAAAAGTTGCATCTTCAGGTTCATATATTTCAACATCAGGAAATGGGGATCCTTCAATTTTCAGTTCAGCCATATATTCCTCATTTAGAATTGCTGAGTCTGGTGGATTTTGATAGAGATATGGTGCTTCAAAGGTTGGTGCGGTATTCACCTCAAATACGAGTGTTATTCCCTCTGTTTCAGCAGATGGAAATTTTACAGCACTAATCCATACCCAGCTGAAACTACCTCCGTAATAGGAAGAGTCTGGAACGGAATATGGGGTGAATTCATTCCCCTGTCTGTAATAATCTCCTTCATTTGCAATCTCTTTACACATTTTATAACTGTTTGTTTCAAGTTCATATAATCCATCTGGTTGCTCGAGGGCGACCTTGTAATGTTTCCCTTCTATTTGATTCCCGGGATACCATTCTTCGTTGTTTGATGGCATCATTTCATCAATGTGCCATATAAGAACTCCGCTTGACGGCAGGTCTTCATCAAGTCCCCTCTTCGGTCTGAATTCGGCAAGAAAGTATTGTTCTCCCGGCTCATTTTCATAATAAGACCAAGCCATCAAAATTTTTCCTCCGTCAAGGAAGGAGGTTAAAAAATATCCGCACTGGGGTTTTTCAAGATTGACATCAATAACCTCTGTCCATCCGAGTTTCAACCTTGACCATGCAGAGAGGTATGAAGGAGATGGTCCGTGAACTCCGTATCCCATAAGGTCATACACTCCAACACCGC
>JBBIVP010000113.1:0-6988 GCA_037439705.1 bacterium | reverse complement strand
TCAGAATACCTAATTCCGTTGGGTCGATTTTCTAAAATCTCCAGTGCTTTTTTAACTATTTTTTCTCGTTGTGTGGGCATATTCATTTATTAACTCCTTAAGTTTTTACCTTATTTTATACAATAGGTCCAAGTAGTCAAGAATTTTATTTATTTTTTTCAAGCACCACTGTTGTATCCCAGGAAAAACCACTCTTGCTATCTTTAAGATAAATTTTATACCCCCTCTTTAACTTCTCTAATAACTCCAACGCTGATAAATCAAACTTTCTAAGATGATACTCAAGTAATGATAAAATCGCATAAGATAGATAACACACCCTTACATGCCCCTCAATATGCTCCCTCAACCATACCCTCACAGGCCTTAACGAAAGAATACCCTTAAGCTTCTTAAAAGCCCGCTCAATTATCTCCTTTCTCATAATACTTCCTCACTACTTCATCCGCAGAAAACGAAGTATTGTGATAAATGAAAGAATAACCAAGATACCGCGCCTCCTCATCACTACCACCACGCCCATAAACTATCTCCCGGCGAACAAACTCTAACTGGGGATTATAAACAACAATCATTTTACCTCCCCTTCTCACCTAATAACCCCTCCAAATTAAGAGCTGAAGCAATCGCCCTACCATTAATCTCTTTACCAATATATTTAATCACCCGCTGGAGGACCTTCCCTTTCACCCATTTATTTTCTACTAATGCCAAATAAGTATTCTTCCCCTTCTTTATTTTCCTGATAAAACTCATAGTGTATAAATTATACACTAAAAAACAAAAAAGTCAATAGAAAAGTGCAGAAAAATCAACACATCTAACCTAGTGAGAAAAATTGACTAAAATTTAAGTAATTAGAATCTCGGATAATTATTCCATTTTTTCTCATTCTGTTTCCTCTTATGTAAGTCGTTTTGCCCCTTTTGAATTCCAGCCATTATTTTCTCACCTCGATAATTTAAACAAAAATTGCTGAAGAATCTGTATAAGAACATAGACATTGTTACCAGTGGGGAAAGGGAAAAGTAATTCCGACCTACCAGCATAAACCTTTCACTAAAAAGATAAAAAATAAAAATGGTGGTCACGATGTTTGTGTTCAGTACAAAAAATATTCAGAATCCTGCTTTGAACTTTATAAATACCTGATCCCCTCCTGCACCAGGCTGTCCGAATTTTGAGGTCCTTGAACCTGCGAGCACATATCCACCCATTACTATTTCTCCCTCTTCATAGGGCATAAATCCGATTTCAGGGTATATGACAAAACTGGAGTCATCAATCGTAAAACCACCGAAAAGTCTGTACCTTATCCTGTCAGAAAGAATCTGGTCCTGAAACCCTGCAAAAATGTAGTTCTTTATCATTTCGTTTCCTATCTCATCAAAGAATCCCCTGACAAACTGGAGATTTGTGTAAAAACCTCCCTCAAATGTGTAATCAATTCCTGCTGTGAATTTAAAATAAGGAGACTTAAGCCTTTTTTCACTGAACGAAAGGCTTCCTACCAGGGGTGCGTCCACATCTATCTCCTGCATTATTGACGATGGAAAGAATATTCCTCCTTCAAACCAGAATCCTACATCTATGAACGGAATAGATGTTGATGTATCAAATCCTATGGCGTTTATCTCAGGATATTGAAGAAAAATTTTTCCTTCTTTCAGAAAAAGTTTTCCATCCTGAGAGGGTTCAATTACAAATGAACCGGTTGCAGGGAGTGGCATATCTTCCCTTCCGTGATAAAAGCTCAAACTCACATCAAATCCGTAGATAAGACTTGAGACCTTGAAGGCGAAGGTTGAATTTTTCAAAGAAGTATCTGGAAGGACTGGTTTTTTTTCAACAGAACGAAAAATCTCCTCAAAATCCACATAAAGTTCAGGGATGTTTTTAATATCTTCAATTAGTTCATAAATGCCTGAAGGTAGTGGAGCAGCTTCAATTCCTGCTTTCAGGGATGAAAGTGGTAGTTGAGCGGGTCTGAAAATTGGCATGTAAAGGGCTGTAAGTGTAAAAATTTCTCCAAATGGAATTCTCACCTTTATTGCAGGGACCGGAATGCTTTCTCCAAATTCAAGAGGGTCTTCAAGGTTGTATGGGTTTATAAAATCGGTCGGATTGAATGTATCTGCGGTTCCCCATTTCTCTATTATGTCTCCCATCTTTATGTCAATCAGACCGAAGACCTTCGGGAATTGAACATATATTTCTCTGTCCACGATTCTGAAGGGATTTATTTTTTCCTGCCTTAAAAGGTTATTGAAATCGTCTACTTCCGGAAAGCCAAGATAATCAAGTTCAGTTTCTCCGTAAAGGATAACTCTATCCTTTATGTTCTGACGAACCTTCAGATTCAATGTATTCTGTATCCACGAAATGTTAGCCCTTCCTTCTGTTCCAACCCTCCAGTAGGACTGGATGTGTCCACTCAAAGAAAAAGAGATAGTCAAAAATATAAGAAAGTTCATTTTGATTCGTCCCTCAAAAGGGCGGATGTTGTGAAGAGGTCATCCGGAAGCCGTTCCACCTGAGATTCGGATGTGGTTCCAGTTTGGAGTCTCCCGTTTATCATATTTTCCAGTTTCACCTCTCCGACAATCCATGAATCCTTTGCCTTTTTGAAATTTCCTCTTTTCTCAACCTTTATTAACTTCTCATTTCTGTCATAGTATTCTATCTTTCTAACTATAAATGTTTCCTTTTCCACGAATAATTTTAATTTTCCGTAGTCCTTTTTTGCCTCTTCTTTCGGTTTTAATGTCAGATAATAAAAATCTCCTTCCTCACCTGCATCAATAGGATTGTAGTCCCTTCCGTATGTTGGAATGGAAATGTCATCGTATGTGAAATCCGTTCCGAGGAATGTCTGATTTCTTACATGTGATGCAATCCTTCTCACCTTCTTATATCCTGGCATATAAACATACATAACATCATGCCCCAGTGAAAGTACAGCCATTCCTTTAACCTGAGGCGGATAGGTGAACCTTATAAGCCTTTTCTCACCCTTTACATATACCCTTATCTCAAACTCCCTTTCTCCTGCTTCTTCTTCTTGAACTTTGAACCTCATTGTGAAGGAATAATCGTCCTTTGGAACAATCACCTCATCAACTTTTTTTAATAACTCCTGGGGCGATAACTCCAGTGCCAGAGAAAAAAGACATACCAAAACTCCTTTCATCTTTTCACCTCCCTGAAAAAATATATTATTGCAAAAATTGCTCCCATTAATACTGTGAAAGAAACTCCAAGCCCGAATTTTAAGGTGGGACGGACGCTTGAAAAGACCATTCCCGCAAATCCGCCACCAACACTTAAGGCATTCATTATTATGGCAAGGCTAATAACTTTCAGGTCAGTTTTCATCTTTCTTCCCCAGAATGAATGAATGGAATAATCAATGCATAGTCCTATGGATACGCTTGGAACAAGAAGTGAACCCATATCAACATTTATACCAGTTATTGAATAGAATGTCCAGAGAATAAGGAATGGAAATATGGAGGAAATAATTCCGTAGAGCAGAACTATAATGTCCTGAGAGAGAAGGAAGAGAAGAACTGCGGAAAAGAATGCTGATAGGATTGTGCTTATTATCTGTCCCTTTCTCATTTCCTTTTCAATCTCCTTCATTATGAGGGATGATGAGGCGAAGGAAACTTCTATCTCCGAAGGTTCCCATTCAATGTAGAAAGGAGAGAGAAGATATAAAATTTCATCTTCAGATACCCCTGAATAAAAGAATCTTCCAACCTCTTTGAGGGTTGTTATTTTTGAAATCCTATCAAGGGAATCCACAAACATTGCTTTCATTACATCACAAAGGTCCTCATCTGCATCATAGAAAGAACAGATCTCTTTGAACTGGAGTTTTCCAGCTTTTATGGATTTAAGTAGACCGACTATGAATTCATCAGGGGGCAGTGGGTTGAATATATCGGGATTAAGGCTTAATACAGATTTGAGCAGTGAAGGAGAAATTTCCTTAAAAATTCCTTTTTCAAGGGATGAATAAACCTCGCGAGGGTTGACTTTAAATCCCTTTAATGAATTAAAGACCTCAATTCTTTTGAAGAAAAAATCCATTTTTCCATTTTTGTAAGCGTAAATCAAAGAATTGATGGAGTCCTTAATTTTTCTGTATTCATCATTCCATTCATCTGCATCACCCTTTGCCAGGACCAATGTTGAGCTTTGCTCTTTGTTGTAAAGTCCCTTCACCTCCTTTTCCCCTTCAATAAAAAAGGTTATTGTATTGAGTTCAGAGGATGTAAACGGAAAGACCGACATCCCGGTCATTGAGCTCTGTGCCCTTTTTATAAGGTTTGAAAAAGAATCAACTCTGCTTACTCCCTTTGTTCCTTTTAAAATCTGTGAAATAGTATCAACAAACACGATTGTTGATGGTTTTGAGAAATCCCCTTTGATTCTCACCATAAGATAGTCCGCTCCTCCAAATTCCCGGTTAAAAAACTCCATACCTTTTAAGGGCTCACTTCCCTTTTTGAAAAAAGCTTCTTCTTCTGTTCTGTATTTGAGAGATGGAATGAATTTTATAAAAAGAAGGATTAAAAAGAACGGAATAAGAAATTTCACATACCTGTTTTCCGATATACTTTCAAATAAATTTACAATTTTTTCAAGGAACGGATTTTCTATGTTCCATTCCTTAGGATATCTTTTTGTAGAGACAAAGATGGAGGGGATTAAAAGAATAGAGATAAATGAGGAGAGCAGAACGCCAATTGAAACGAGGATTCCAAAAAACCTTATAGCATGCATTTCCATAATAAATAGAAAGAAAAAGCCAGCAGAGGTTGTAATTGCTGAGAAAAAGATAGGGATGCCCACATTTTTCAGGTAATCTTCCACATTCCTTGTCATGGAAAATCCCCTGAAAGTATGGAGGGCGTAGGCGCTTGAGACTGCAAAGAGAAGAGCAGGTATTGATGAATTTACAATTGAGATTGGTTCACCGATTATTCCCATGAGACCAAAAACCATTATTATGCTTCCACCAACGGTTAAGATAGAAATGAGAACAGCAGTAATGTTTTTGAAAAAGTAGGCAAGGATAAGGAGAGTAACGATGGCTACTGCTGGTGAAATTTTTTCTATATCCCTTCTCACAGAATTTATGATATAATTGGAAATAAAAGGAGAGCCAGAATAAAAAACTTCAAGTTCTCCCTTTTCTTTTTCTATCAAATTTTTGATTTCCCCGATCGCATTCAGGATTTCTTTCTCTTTTATCCTCACCACAATTACAGAAACTTTTCCATTTTCAGAAATTATAGCGGATGAATAGTCGGGATGTTTTCTTATGTATTCCTTTTCTTCCTCAGAGAGTTTAAGATGTTTTATGAGAGGATTTATTTCCAAGCCCTCCGGTTTTGAAACAAAGTCCATGGCATCAAATATGGAAAACACGCTGTAAACCCCTTTTATACTTTTTATTCCTTCCTCTATTTTTTTGATACTTCTTAAAGATTCTTCAGAAAGGATATTCTCACTTTTGAAACCAATTAGACCGATTTCTCCTCCTCCGAAATCTTCTTCAATATCAAAATATGCTTTTACATATTCGCTCGTTTTCGGAAGGTATTGAGTAATCGTTTTCTCGTATTGAAGGTTTCTCATTCCGAAAAGGGATAATAAAAAAACAATGGAAAAAATGATAATGATGAGCAAATTGTGTTTCTTTATCAAATCTTCAAAGAGGAACATTTAACCTTTTCTTAAAATTCCTTTCAGTCTTCTGGAAAACTCTTCAGAAAACCTTTTGTTCCATTCAAGGGTATATTGTTTTATTCCCCTTTCCGTTAAAAATTCGTTTATCTCTTCTGAAATCTGGAGCAGGACATTTAAAGATGCTGAAACCGCGGAACGAACAGATTTTATCAATCTTTCTTTTTCTTTAATTTCAACTTTTTCTATCAATTTTTTTGATATCCAGTTTGCAAGAAAACCGGGTTTTTCTGGAGTATAAATTCCTTCTATGCCTTTTCCTTCTGCGAGTTTTTTCCTTATCATATCAAGGGCAACTTCCTTATCTGCGTCTGGAAATTTTGAAATATGCTGTGAAAGTAGTTCTTCCGCCTTTTTTTCTATTTCCTCTTCTATCTTTTTTAGTTCTTCAAGCGAAATTTTTATTAGTTCATATCCCTTCTTTTGTTCTATAAATCCCTCTTTCTCTATCTCTTTTGAGATATTTCTGGCAAAAAGTTCTATTTCTAATTCTTTTAAAGCCAAAACTAATTCTTTCTCTTTCCCTGAATGAATTCCTCAACCATCTTTCTTGCTTCTTTATCGTTAAATTGCTTTGGAGGATGCTTCATGGTGTAGGCTGAAATGGAAATAAGGGGTCCTCCTATTTTTCTGTCAAGTGCTATCTTACAGCACCTTATTGCATCTATTGCAACACCTCCACTGTTTGGAGAGTCTTCAACGCTCAGTTTAATTTCTAACTCAAGAGGGACACCTCCGAAGCCCTTCCCTTCAATCCTTATAAAACATATCTTGTTATCGTTAAGCCATGGAACATAATCAGAGGGACCTATGTGAATTTTATCCCATGGAAGCGGAGTTCCGAGAACGCTCTGAACAGCTTCAGTCTTTGAAATTTTCTTTGATGTTAACCTTTCTCTATCAAGCATATTTAGAAAGTCCGTATTTCCCCCAAAGTTCAACTGATATGTTCTGTCTATTTTGACCCCCCTTTCTTCAAAAAGGTCAGCAATTACCCTGTGAGTGATTGTGGCTCCAACCTGAGATTTTATGTCATCTCCAACTATTGGTATTCTTTTTTCTTCAAACTTCTTTGCCCATTTCTCGTTTGAAGCAATGAAAACAGGTATACAATTAACTACTGCAACACCCGCAGAAAGGCATGCGGACATATAAAATTCTGTTGCCTTTTGTGAACCAACAGGCAAATAATTCACCAGAATTTCCGCACCACTTTCTTTCAAAACCTTCA
>JBBIVP010000112.1:0-7138 GCA_037439705.1 bacterium | reverse complement strand
CTCCATCTCCACCGCCTTTTTAAATATACCTCTCATGGTGTGATATGGAAGAAACCTCACATTGAAGGCTGGAACGGTAAAGCAAGGGTTTCTTTTTCCAAATTCTTTATAGGTATGGTGAAGGGAGGCTGGAAAGACTCCGTGTTCAAGAACAATTTTCTTTATCTCCTTAAAAAATTTTCTTAATAAATCTTCGTCTCCTGAGAAATATACATCACGAACAATTTTATCAATTTCTTCGGAACCGAAATCCTTTTTAACCATGGAACCAGTATATATTTAAATCAAAAACTTAATCAACTTATTCATTTCCCTATGATTGTGGAAATAAGTGTCATTAAAATTTCCATATCTTCTTTTTTTATAAAAGGTTTGACTTTAAGGGCGAAAAAATTTGGTAGAGGAGGAAGCCTTTTTGAATCTTTGATAGTTGTGATTACCGTTTCGTTTTCAAGAATTGTTTTTAATTCTTTTTCTGAGTATCTGTAATGGTCAGGAAATATGAGAATATTCTGAGGGTGGATGCCGACTGAACGAATGGTATTAAGAAATGAAAATGGATTTCCCGTTCCACACAGTATAACCGCCTTCTTCCCTTTAAAAAAGTCCGGTGGGTATCTCTTCCCTGTTTTGAGTTCTATAAAGGATTGAGGGATGAGTTCCATGTTTATTGATTTTATTCCTTCAAATTGAATTTTTTTTTGTCCCTTGAGGACTATGAGATGAGCATCCTTTAACTTTTTCAATGAAACCCTCATGGGTCCGAGCGGTAAAATTTTCTTGTTGCCGAATAGAACATCTGAGTCAAAGACCACTATGTTTAAATCCTTATGGATTCCAGGATTTGTGAAGCCATCATCAATAACAAAAATTTTTTCAATTCCCTTTTTGTCTTCTTCCATTAAAAATTTCTTAACCGATTTTGTTCTTATAACCCTTTCTTCGCCCAGGGATTCAACTGCTTCATAATATTCGTCATGGTTGTTAAATCCAAGGAATGAGTAGGCTTTTTGAAGATAGAAAACCTCCTTTTTCATTTTTATAAGCTCCCAGGTGAGAAAAATTGCGAAGATGGTTTTTCCTGTCCCTCCAGCAAATGGGCTTCCAACGGAGATTACTTTTATGTTTTTCGGGAAGAATTTTTTAGTAAGAAATTTCCTGATAGAGCCTCCGAGAAGGTAAAGTCCTGAAAGAAGGAGAAGGAAGGGTTTTAAGAAAAAAGACCATTTCTTAAAACCAAAGGCTCTTTCCATCCAGTAGAAAGAGATTCTCCTTATTAGAGACATGAAACAACCTTTAAGTGCTCGTTTAACCCATCCCGAGCGGAGGAACTTATCTTTTTGTACACCGAGAAGGCTTTTTCTCCGGAAGGGGCATTTTTTTCACCATTGATGACTGATAAAAAGGCATTGACCATTTCTTCCGCATCCCTTACCACACTTCCTCCGTTTTCCTTTATCAAAAGTTCCGCAATTTCCTTCTGGTTCCAGAAATTTGGTCCGAAGATTACAGGAAGACCGAAGGAGGATGGTTCAAGAAGGTCATGACATCCTCTTTTTGCTATGCTTCCGCCCACAAATACAGCCCTCGCAAAAGGATAAAATGAATTGAGCACTCCGTATGTGTCAATTATGAGCAGGTCAAAATTTTCCTTTTCTTCAGAGTATAAACTGATGTTGAATCCTGAAAATAGTTTTTTTAATCTCTTTATTTCCTTCATATACCTTGGTGCAATGACGAGTTTGAGCTGAGTTTCTTTTTTTAATTTTTCAAATGAGGATTTTATGATGGAAAATTCTTCTCTGTGGACGGAAACAGCCATGATAAAATTTCCATCCTTTTTCTCTTTACAAGAAGAAACCGAAAGGGATTTCAGCGTGGGAAGAATTTTTACATTCTGAAATCCAAGGTCCATGAGGAAATTTCTGTCTTCTTCATTTCTTGCAAAAAACATAGGGTTCATTTCTTTCAAAAGGGAGATGAATTTTCTTCTAAAAAAGGTATTTCTTTGAATGGAAAAATTGACAATTATTACTTTACCGCCATTTTTCTGAACCCCCTTTATGAACCTCAACCAGTAGTCCCTTTCAGAAATTATTATGGCTAAGGGAGTAAGTTTTCTGAAGAAAAAAAGGTGAGATAATGAAAATTCCAGAGGAAAAAGCTGAGCGGGAAAGCCTTCTTTTAATGCAGTTTTTACTCCATTTATGGTGGCGGATGTAAAAATAAGCGGGATTCCAATTTTCTTTATTTCTCTTCCAACCGGAATGAGGCTTTTGATTTCACCGATGGAGGCTCCGTGAAGAATTATTCTTTTTCCTTCAACTGATTCCGGGAAAAGCCTTGGCATAATTTCCTTTCTGAAGGGCTTAAAAATTGACAGGATAAGAAGAAATGGTAACGAAATGATATGAATTATCTCTTCAATTACAAAATAGATTTTTAAAATCATTTTCAAGCCTTTTTATTTCTTCCATGAAAATCTTCTTTCCGCTTTCCACATCTGAAGGGGTTTGGGGTCTGCCGAAAATTATTACCGCTGTAGAGAATGGAGTAGGAATGAGAAGCCTGTCCCAGCTTTTAGTTTTTATTCCGCCTTTAAGATGAACAAATACCGGAACGATGAATGCTCCGGTTTTCACCGCTGAAAAAAATGCTCCATCTTTTGGAACAAATGGGGGTCCCTTCGGTCCATCAACAGCAACAGCAACAGTCTTTTTTTGTGTGAGAACTTTTGTCATTTTTATTATTGCGTTGATTCCGCCCCTTGATGAGGAACCCCTTATTGTTTCGTAGCGGTAGAGATTGAGAATTGCATCCACTATTTCTCCATCCCTGCTCATACTTGTTATCACAACTATTTTTCTGTTTCGGTATATCCAGAGAAGGGGGATAAGATATCTGTGCCAGAAACAGAAAATCGTCTTTCCCTCTTTCATAAGTTTTTCCGCTTCCTCATGTTCAATTTTTTTTACCCTCATGAAGGCGCAGAGAAGGTAAAGGAAAAATCCCAGGAGATATCCACAAATTCTCCATATTTTCCTCTTAATGTCCATAACCCTCTATTTGCTCCCTGTATATCCTGTAAAATTCACCCTTCATTTTTACAAGTTCTTCATATTTTCCCTCTTCAACGATTCTTCCATCTTTTAGAACGAGAATTTTGTCTGCATTTTTAATCGTTGAAAGCCTGTGAGCTATTATAAAAACGGTCTTATCCTTCATCAGTTCTTTTATTGCATTTTCTATCCTTTTTTCAGTTTCTGAATCAAGAAAAGAGGTAGCTTCATCAAGAATTATTATTGAAGCATCTTTGAGCAATGCTCTTGCAATGGCAATTCTCTGTCTTTCCCCTCCTGAAAGCATCTCTCCCCTTTCTCCAACAGAAATTTCTTTAAAACTTTCAATGAGATGTTTTATGCCCGCTTTTTCCGAAGATGAAATTATCTCTTCCATGTTTGTTTCTTCTTTGCCAGTTTTTATGTTTTCAATTACTGTGCCATTAAAGAGAAATGGTTCCTGGGGGACGAAGGCTATATGTTTTCTAATTGAAACTACTGAAAACCTGTTTATATCCTCTCCATCAATTAGAATTTTCCCACCTTTTTCCCTGTAAAATCTCAGAAGCAGACTTATGAGTGTTGTTTTGCCAACACCGCTTTGCCCCACTATTGCAATTTTTTCACCTCTTTTTACCTCAAGCCTTATACCCTTTAATACCTCTTCTTCTCCATAGGAAAAACTAACATTTTCAAATTTTATCTCCATCTTTAAACCCTTGAATTTATGTTCTCCTCCCCTATCTTCTTCCTTCCACTCTAAAATTTTTTCTATTCTCTCGTAAGAAGCAATAGAATGCTGAAGAATTGTGAGTGATGAATTCAGTCTTTTGAAGGGTTCGTACATAAATCCACAGGCAGTTATGAAGGCAAGGAAGCTTCCGGGAGTTGTTTCTCCTCTGATTACCTGATACCCTCCGTAGAAAATTACGAAAGCTACCCCGATTGCTCCAAGAAGTTCCATCAGGGGAGAAAGTCCCTCCTGAAGTAGAGCATACTTCAGGAAACCCTTCACTATGTTTTCGTTTAGATTGAAAAATCTCCTTTTCATAAAATTTTCGGCAAGGAAAGCCCTTATAATTCTTATTCCTCCGAAGGTTTCATTAATTAAAGAACTTATCTTTCCTATGTTCTCCTGAATTCTGTTTCCATAGTTTTTGAGAATTCTTGTTATTTTAACCATTGGAAGAATACCCAGTGGAATGAGGAAGACTGCAAAAAGGGAAAGTTTCCAATTCATAAAAAATGCTGAGGCTACGAGTCCGAGGAGGGTAAATGGTTCCCTTATCAAAAGGATGAGATTCGGAATCGCGAGTTCTATTCTTCCCACATCATTGAGAATGAGTGCGTTGAACTCACCCGATGTCTTTTTTTCTATATCCGATAGTTCAACATTCAAAAGGTGTGAATAAATCCTATTTCTCAAATCCCTTCCAACAAGCTGGGCTACATAAACCATGAGGTAGGAATGGAAGAATCTTAAAACGCCTTTCAGAAAATAAAGAATTAAGACAGAAATGGCGATAAGTTTGAGCAGGGTAATGTTTTTTTCAAGAATTGCCTTATCAATTACTGGTTTTATGAGGAGCACAGTTGAACCGGGAACAGCAGAAAGGATGACCGCGGATAAAGTGGCGAAAAATATTCTTGAGAAGTAAGGTTTTAGAAGTCCAAGAAATGCCTTTATTCTTTTCATACCAAATTCAGGATTTTTTTTGTTATTACTTCTTCAGGAGGTTGGGGGGTATCAAGGATTTTCATGAGCCTTTCAGAAACCTCCTCCCATTCATTTACAGGATTTTCAAGAATTCTTAAGACTGTCCTTGCTATTTCCTTTCCATTACATTTTCTCTGAATAAGTTCCGGAATTATTTCCCTTTCAAACATTATGTTCGGAATGGATAAGTAATTTACCTTTATTATTGCCTTTGCTATAAGGTAGGTAAGTGCGGAAGTACGATAAATTACGACGGCGGGTTTTTTTAAGAAAAATGCCTCAAGAGACCCTGTTCCGGACTTTGCCACTATAATCTTTGATTTACTGATTTCCTCAAGCGGGTCTCCTTCAATCATTTCCACATCCTTCGGAAATAGATTTCTGTCTACAGTTCTTGCGAGAAGAAATCCGCACTTTATCCCGAGTACTTTTGATTTAAGTATGGAGATTGCCTCAAGCATCGGGGAAAGATGCCTATTTACTTCATTCTCTCTGGTTCCCGGCATAAAGAGAATTCTCTCGGTTTGTTGAGGCTTTTCAGTTTTTAAAAATTTTTTGACCCTCCAGAGAGTCGGATTTCCTGCGTATACTACATTTCCTCCATATTTTTCAAAATAAGGAGCCTCAAAAGGAAAAATTGTAAAGATACAGGTTGAAAATTCCGACACAGTCTTCGCCCTTTTTTCCATCCATGCCCAGACTTTAGGGGGAATATAATAAAAAATAGGCAGTCCGAATTTTTTTGCCTTCTTTCCAACATTTATGTTGAATCCCGGGTAATCAACGAGAAGAAGAAAGTCAGCCTGTCCGGTTTTAATTCTTCTCATTATTTCCTTCATAAGGGCTCTCAACCTTTTCAGTTTTCCAGTTAAATCAAGTCCGGTAAGGGTTATGTTTTTTATCTCTTCAATTATTTCTACACCTTCTTTTTTTAATAGATCGCTTCCTGTTCCTGTAAGCTGAAATCCCATCTTTTTGAGATTTTTTACAACCTCCAAAACAGAAATTTCTCCTGACAGGTCTCCTGTTATAATTAATCCAGTTTTCATGGAAATATGAGAGCCTTCAGCGTTTTATTCTGTAGCAATTTGATTTGAGAAACTCTCTCAAAAATCTGTGATTGAAGGAATGCCCTGATTTTCTCGCCCTCACCTCCCCTATTAAATGGCCTCCTATGAGACTCAAATCTCCAATCAGGTCAAGAAGTTTGTGCCTCACAGGTTCGTTTTCATACCTTAATCCTTCTTTATTTATAATATTTCCTTTCTCATCAAAGATAACGGCATTTGATAGACTTCCACCCTTTATCAGACCTCTTTCCCTTTGAATTGGTATCTCATTTGTAAAGCCGAAGGTTCTCGCACCTGCTATCTCTGCTGCTCTTCCAAGTCCGTCCATTGAAAAAGAAAAAACCTGCTTTCTTATTCCTGGGTTGGGAAATTCAATTTCACAGTAGACTTTAAAGGTGTCGGATGGACTAAGGGAAAGCATTTTATCGCCTTCAGTATAAGAAAATTCTTTAAACACTTGAAGCACTGGAGATTCTACATCAAATTCCTCTATGCCTGCTGATTTTATTTTCTGGAGGATTGGCATTCCACTGCCGTCAAGAATTGGAACTTCTTCACCTTCTATAACAATCTCAGCATTGTTTATCCCGGCAAGATTCAAAACCCCGAGAAGATGCTCTACGGTGGAAATTGTTTCTCCATCTTTACCGATAGTGGTTGAATAATCGCCCTTAACTATGTGGTCTATATTCGCTGGAATTTTCACATTCTTTCCAGGTTTCTTCTTAACGAAATATATTCCTGAGTCAGGTGGAGCAGGTTTTATCCAGACTTTCGCCCATTTACCAGTATGGAGCCCAATTCCCTCAACATATATCTCCTTTTTTAAACTTTTCTGCTTCATAATAAATTAGTTTATTCCATTTTTATAATATATTCAAGCAAAATTTCAAGTTTTTTCTAAATCTAAAAGGTTTCGTGGTTTTTATTCAGAAATTTGAAAAAATTTTTTTTATTTTTTATCTTTATATTCTGATGGTGAGCGTAGCTCAACTGGATAGAGCACTGGACTGTGGCTCCAGTGGTTGGGGGTTCGAGACCCCTCGCTCACCCCATCTATTTATTTCCAAAAATTAAAGGAGGATAGATGGGTTTCAAACCTTTTTGCTGAAGGATTTCTCTTCCCTTTTGCGAGAAAAGAAAATTAAGGAATTTTTGAGCAAGTTGAGGGTTTTTTGCGTTTCTGAGAATTCCTATTCCATAAAGGATTGGGGAACCATTTATTTTTGTTTTATCGTGCGGGCTTTTTCCTCTTATTTCAACTGATACTGAACTGTATAATTCTGAAAATT
>JBBIVP010000111.1:0-7186 GCA_037439705.1 bacterium | reverse complement strand
CATCAAAGGTAACAATAAGTATCATAACAAGGGAAAGAGGGTCTATGAGAAAACCGAAATTAACATTCAGGTCTCCCACATTTATCCAGCGGAAAATCTCCCGATGAAAAACCTTTTCTCCGGAAGTAAAAAATTCTAATGCAGTCAAACATGAAAGGATGAAGGATACTGCTATAGGTATAACCCCTGTGAAGCTTATTGTTTTTTCAGAGAGTTTTCTCCAGAATAGTATGTTAAAAATGAAACCCAAGAGGGGAAAGAGTGGAATGAGAAATAGAAAATCCTTCATTCTCCAAGCCTCCTCATTATATCTGTATCAAGAGAATCTTTTGCTCTTCTCATGTGAACTGCAATTGCAAGTCCAACTCCTGCCTCAGCAGCCGCTATTCCTATCACAAATAAAACAGTGATATCTCCCTCAAAACTCATCAGTGACTTTGAAAAACTGAGTATAACCAGATTCGCGCCTGCAAGCATTATTTCTATACACATAAGAAGCACAATGAGATTTTTTCTTACAAAGAATCCAATCCCTCCGATGAGAAAAAGTAAAAGCCCGATTATTACTCCACCTTCAATCATCTTTTTTCCTCCCGAAAACTATTGCTCCTACAAGAGCGGAAATCAAAAGAAGGGTTATTGCTTCAAATGCCAGTGCATTTCTTATCACAACACCATAACCCAGTCTATCTGCAGATGCGGTAATTATCCTTCCTTCTATGAATTCCACTGTTTTGAGAATGGAATAGATAAATGAAATTGAGAAAGCAAGGAGAAGTATTGGAGTTAGTATGTTCCACCATCTGAGAGAAGGAAAACCGGTTTCGCCCGTACCCATAAGGGATATGACCAGAATAAACAGAACCACAACACCGCCAGCATAAACCAGCAGTTGAATAATTCCCAAATAAGTGGAACGAAGGCAAAAAAACATGATTGCCTGTGAAATCATTAAAAGGAGAAGGCTGTAGGCAGAATAAATGACCTTTTTGTTAAACACCACCATGAGGGAAGAAATAATGGCAATTATTCCTGCAAGGAAAAACACATATTTCTCAACCATTTTTCTTCCTCTCCATAAGCATTTCTTTTGTCCAGATTGCTCCTTTTCTGGAGGTTATAGCCCATTCGTGTTGTGATGTCATGTGAAGGGCATCGCATGGACATGCATCCACGCATAATCCACAGAAAATACACCTCAGGTAATCTATTTCATAAATCTCTGGTTCCCTCTCCCTTCCGGGAATCTCTGACTTTTTCGCCACCACCTTTATTGCGAATGAAGGACAGGCAATTTCACATAGTTCACAGGCAACGCATTTAATTATTCCGTTTTCATCAACCTTGAGGACATGTCTTCCCCTGAACCTTGGTGAATAAGTTCTCTTTTCCTCAGGATATTCAATTGTCACCTTTTCCCCGAAAAGATGCTTGAGAGTGATTTTTAATCCGTTAATGATAGCCGGAATATAGAGTTTTTCTACAAATCCCATCCTTTTACCTACCACTTTTCCGTTGAATTTTTTCAACAAATCTTCACGCATATATTACCACCCCTGCTGTAAACAAAAGGTTCAAAACCGCAATTGGAAGGAGAACCTTCCATCCAAGATTTATCAACTGGTCAAATCTGAACCTTGGAAGCGTCCACCTCACCCATATAAAGAAGAAGAGGAAAAATCCTGTCTTGATGGAAAAACTTATGACGCTCAAAAGGAAAGCAGGAATCTGTCCAATAGAATTTATGAGATACTGCTGGGAAAAGAAAGGAACCTGCCATCCGCCAAAGAAAAGGCAGGTAATAACACTTGAAACCACAACCATATGAGTGTATTCAGCCATAAAAAACATTGCGAATTTCATACCACTATATTCCGTATGGTAACCTGCAACCAGTTCTGAATCAGCCTCCGGAAGGTCAAAGGGAACCCTGTTGGTTTCAGCAAATCCTGTTATGAGAAACAGAAGAAAACTCAGGGGAGCTTTAACTATTCCCCATTTGAGTGGATTTGCTGTCTGAAGCTCTGTAATTTCATATAAACTCAGCGTTCCAAAGAGAAGCACAGTGGAAAGAACAGAAAGAGCCATGGTTGTCTCGTAGGAAAGAAGTTGCGATGCACTCCTCAAAGCTCCGAGTAAGGAATACTTATTGTTTGATGCCCATCCCCCGAGAATTAATCCGTAGAGAGAAATTCCCCCTATTGCAAGAAGGAACAAAACTCCGCCGTCAATATCAGAAATTATGAGGTTTATCTTCCATTTTCCTATTTGAATGGAGCTGCTGAACGGAATTACCGCCAAAGCGATTATTGCTGTTCCCATTATTATTGCCGGAGCAAGTATATGAAGAAACTTGTTTGCCTTTGCCGGAATAAAATCTTCCTTAAAAACGAATTTAAGACCGTCTGCAATTGGCTGAAGGAGTCCCCATGGTCCGACCCTATTGGGACCAAGTCTGTCCTGAATAAATCCACCAATTCTTCTTTCCGCATAAGTAAGATAGGCAACAACTGTTAGAACTGCGGAGAAAATTACGATGATTTTTACAATAACAATGATAAACCACACAAAATCTGAAAAATTCATCATCGCACTCCTATCTTCCTTATAGCATTTCTTTTTTCACCTTCAACATCCGCATCAGGAAAGTAGGTTTTTAATAACGGGATAATACCATCAATTGAAGAGAAGGGAAGATTGAGACCGAGATTTCTTGAGATGAAAATTATGAGGTCCAGAATCCTGATAGACTCGCCAGCCGGGTCAACCGCTGAGCTCAGCCACTGAACCATTCCATCAAAGTTTGTCCAGCTTCCTTCCTTCTCAGCCCATCCTGCTTCAGGAATAAACAACTCAACCCTTTCTTTTAGGTTTTCGGGTATTCTATTTGAAACGAGAAGAACCTTTTCCACTCTTGAAGGAACTGAAACATCGTTCATTATCCATCCCAGAACAATAAGTATTCTTTCTTCTGCATCCAACAAATTTTTAATAGCAGGAATTATTCTCTTCAATCCGTTCATATTTGGTGCCTTTTCAGGCTTTAAAAGCCATGAATTCTCATGTTCTTTTACATACTCTGGAGGAATGAAATAGAAAGAACTGATTCCCATCTTTTCACCGAATTCTTTTATAGCAATGAGCTCTTCATTTGTAAGAAACGGAGAAAGACATATTCCAATCTCCCCGGGGTTTTTCTTTATAAACTCCAAAATACCATCTATTACTTTCTCGGGCATCGCCCTTATAAGCCCTGAATTTTTTCTTTCAAGGGCATAAAGTTCTCTCCTTGATAGTTGAAACTCTTTAAAAGACAAATATCCATAATCGCAGAGCCAGTAAAAATTCACTTTCAGATTTTTCCTCGGACGCACCCTCACCGGTTCAATCCCTTTTACATCAAGAAAAACAGAGCATCCCCTTGAACAAAGAGTGCATATAGAGCTCGCAACTTTCAAATAAACAGGACGGGCTTTAAAAGCCCAGTCCTTTGAAATAAGCGCTCCAACCGGACAAAGGGTTGTTACATTCAGAGTATAATCTCCTTCAAATCCTCCCTCCGGATAAACGGTTATGTGCGCCTTTCCTCCTCTTTCTACAACGCACAATCCCCCGGATTTCAAAACCCGTTCTATATATCTAACACATCTCGTACAGAGCACACATCTGTTTGGACGGAGCATAATTTTTGAGGATATATCCCATTTACCAAAATCACTCTTTTTCTCTTTGAATCTGCTTTCCGGTTTTCCGTATTTGAAGGTATAGTCCTGAAGTTTGCATTCTCCAGCCTTTTCGCACTGCGGACAATCCAGCGGATGATTTATTAAGAGAAATTCAAGTGCATCTGCTCTTGCCCTTCTTACCTCATCCGTATCTGTCCAGATAACCATTCCGTCTGAAACCTTTGTTGAACATGCGGTCTGGAGTTTTGGCACACCCTCTATCTTAACCACACACAACCTACATGTCGCAACAACCTTCAGAGCGGGATGATAACAGAAATGCGGAATCTCTATGTCATTGGCTTCCAAAGCCTGCATTATTGTCATCCAGTCTTCAGCAAAAATCTCTTTTCCGTCAACCTTTATTTTTACCTTGCTCATTTTTTCCCCTTGAATGGACACCCTTTCTCCTTTATGTGAGCCTCAAATTCTTCCCTGAATTTCTTCACATACGCAAGAATAGGCAGAGCACCTGCATCTCCGAGCGGGCAAAGTGTCCTTCCAAGTATTCCTGTGCATATATCCATCAAAAGCGGAATATCATCACTCTCTCCCAGTCCGTTCTCAATCCTTGCAAGAATTTCTTTTAACCATGGCATTCCTTCCCTGCAGGGAGTGCACTGTCCGCAGGATTCGTGGGAATAGAAATCTGCAAGTTTTTTTGCCACATAAACCATGCAAGTGCTGTCATCCATTACTATAATTGCTCCTGAACCAAGCATTGAACCCTTTTCCTGAATGGATTCATAGTCAAGAGAAACATCTGCCTCTTCTGCAGTTAAAGGAGGAGTGGATGTTCCTCCGGGTATCACTGCTTTTAACTTTCTTTCCTCCCTTATTCCTCCACAATCTTCATTGATAAGTTTTAGAAGTGGATAACCCATCGGCTTCTCATATAATCCGGGTTTTTTCACATGCCCGCTTACAGCAAAGAGTTTAAAACCTGTTGATTTCGGTTTTCCTATGCTTGCGTACCATTTTCCTCCTTTCTCTATTATTAAAGGAACAGATGCAAGTGTTTCCACATTGTTTACCACGGTTGGAGCTCCATAAAGTCCTACATTTGCCGGAAAAGGAGGTTTAACCCTCGGATTTCCCCTCTTCCCTTCCGCAGATTCAAGAAGTGCTGTTTCCTCACCGCATATATAAGCACCTGCTCCTCTGTGAACTACAACCTCAAGGTCAAATCCTGAACCCATGATATTTTTACCGAGCATCCCCTTTTCCTTTGCTTCCCTTATGGCATTTTTTAAAATCTCTGCCTCACGCACATACTCCCATCTTATGTAAATGAGAGCGAAATTTGCTCCCACTGCATAAGAGGATATAGCAATCCCTTCAAGAAGAAGGTGTGGAATTTTTTCTATTATGTACCTGTCCTTAAATGTTCCTGGCTCTCCTTCGTCTGCATTACATACAAGGTAGACTGGTCTCTTATCTTTCGGAATGAAACTCCATTTCACTACCGCTGGAAATCCTGCTCCACCCCTTCCCCTTATTCCCGATGTTTTAACCTCCTCAATTATCTCATCGGGTTTCATCCCCAGGGCTTTTTTCAGGGCAGAATATCCACCCTGTTCCAGATATCTTTCAATTTTATTTATACCATCTACTTTTAAAAGTTGTGAAAATGGTCCTTCGTTCATCTCAATGAACTCAATATCTCATCCACTTTTTCAAGGGTGAGGTCGGTATAGTATTTATCATTTATCATCATAGGAGCTCTGTCGCAGCATCCAAGACATTCAACAAGGGAAAATGTGAACCTTCCATCAGAGCTCGTTTCGCCTGGCTTTAAAGACAATCTTTTTGAAATATAATCTATCAAACTTTCAGCACCGAGAAGAGAGCAGGAAAGATTCCTGCAAACCTGGATGTGATACTTTCCCCTTTTTGTTCTTGAAAAATAGGTATAAAATGTTAGCACGCCGAGAACGAAGGATGGGTTGAGGGATAACTCTTTTGCCACAAATTCAATAGCCTCATCTGATATGTAGCGGTATATATCCTGAATTGCCTGAAGATACGGAAGGAGAAGAGACCTCTTATCGGGATAGATTTTCTCCATTTCTTTCAGTTCTTTTAATTTTTCCTCCGGGATCATCTGTCAAGCTCTCCCGCTATTATGTTCAAACTTCCAAGAATTGCAATGAGGTCCGCTATTTTCAATCCCTTCACAAGATACGGAAATGCCTGGTAAATGGCAAAACATGGCGGTCTTATCCTGAACCGGTAGGGTTTTCCGGTTCCATCGCTTACAATATAAAAACCAAGTTCTCCGTTTGCTGCTTCCACTGCATAATAGAATTCGCCGGGAGGGACCTGAATGTCGTACATCACAAGTTCAAACTGCCTTATGAGTCCTTCAATTGTAGAATAAACCTGTTTTTTCGGCGGAAACGCAACTCTCGGGTCTAAAGTCATAATCGGACCCTCCGGTATACCATCAATTGCCTGTTCCACAATTCTGAGGCTCTGTCTTATCTCTTCCATCCTGACCAAATATCTGTCGTAGGTATCACCGTTTTCACCCACAGGAACCTCAAATTGAAACTCATCGTAGCACATATATGGTTCAACCTTTCTTAAATCCCACGCAACTCCTGATGCACGGAGACATGGCCCTGTCCATCCGTATTCAAGGGCTTTTTCAGCCGGCATAACTCCTATCCCCTTCGTTCTCTCAATGAATATGCGATTTCCTGTGAGCAATTCCTCAACATCATCAATTGTAGATTTCATGGTTTTTAGAAAACTTCTAACCTTTTTCTCAAATCCATCGGGTATCTCGCTGGTGAATCCACCAACCCAGGGATGGTCTCTCTGCAATCCACCGACCCATGGATATGAAGTTGTAAGCCTCGCTCCTGTCCACATCTCAATTATTTCATAAACCCTTTCCCTCTCCTTGAAGAAATACCAGAAGGGAGTGAGTGCTCCGAGGTCAACCACATTCGGACCTATGCATGTAAGGTGGTCTGAAATTCTTGCTAACTCATTTAAAATCACCCTTATGTACTGTGCCTTTCTGGGAACATCAATATTCATGAACCTTTCAATGGCTGTAACATATCCGATATTGTTCATTATCGCGGAAACATAATTTAACCTGTCCGTAAGGGGTAAAATCTGTTTGTATGTCAGGTTTTCTGCAAACTTTTCCACGCCCCTGTGCACATATCCAATTTCAACCTCACAGTTTATAATTACTTCCCCTTCAATCTCCGTTATCATTCTGAAAGCACCATGTGTTGAGGGATGGGAAGGACCGATGTTTATTATCATTCTTCCTTCTTTCATTTCAGAACCAGAATTCTCCTTCTACAAACCTTTTATCCTCAGGATGATATTTTTCTCTTCTCGGAATTTTTCCTCTGTAAGGAAATTCCTTTCTCAATGGATGTTCTTCAAATCCTTCCGGATTGAGGATTCTTTTGAGGTTCGGATGCCCCTCAAATCTA
>JBBIVP010000110.1:4423-7234 GCA_037439705.1 bacterium | reverse complement strand
CGTTTCAACGGGCGTTGAATTCTTCGCCTTCAATTTAAATCCGAAAAGATATGAAGGAAAAAAGGATGCTTACAAACTCAGATGGTTTTCAATGAGAGATTTCAGACTTGCCATCGCCATTTCCATTGACAAAAAACACATGATAAGGTCTGCACTCGGCGGTCTTGGAGAACCCGCTATTTCCTACGCAAGCCCTGAAGAAGGGGATTTTTACAATGAGTCCCTCAGGGATTACGACTTTAATCCTGAGAAGGAGGGAAATTCTTTTATCCCTTGCTTTTAAAGATATGAACAATGATGGATGGCTTGAAGACGAATACGGAAACAGGGTTGAATTTGACCTGTTTACAAATTCAGGAAATAAGGAAAGGGAGAGTATATGCACCATATTTGTGGAGGACATGAAGAGAATCCGGATAAAGGTTAATTTCAAACCAATAGAATTCAATACGCTCGTTGAAAAACTCCTTTCAAACTTTGAGTGGGATGTGGTTCTTATAGGACTTACAGGAACCATGGAACCTCACAACGGAGCAAATTTCCTTAGGTCCTCGGGAAAACTTCACCTCTGGAATCACATGCAGAAAAAACGGGCAACAGAATGGGAAGCGGAAATAGACCGCCTCATTGAAATGGGTGCTTCAGAACTGGACAAAAAGAAAAGGGCTGAATATTACAGAAAAATTCAGGAGATAATCCACAGGGAACTTCCCATAATTCCAACGGTAAGAAGGGAGGTTTACATAGCATGGAAAAAAGAGCTTGAAAACTTCTACCCCACAATATGGGGTATATATAAAGATGAATGGATAAAAATCAGGAAATGAGTTTTAAAATTTCAGGATGCTTTTAAAAATTATAACAAGGAGGATATTGTTAATTTTACCGATGATTTTAGGAATAACCTTCATTTCCTTTGCTTTCATCTCTATGGCTCCGGGAGATTATCTTTCAACCCTGAAGATGAATCCTTTAATCTCACCTGAAACAATTGAAGAGATGAGAAGAAAATTCGGGCTGGACAAACCATTTTACATTCAATACTTCTACTGGCTCTGGAGGGTTCTCCACTTTGACCTCGGAGAGAGTTTCTTTTACAGGGCAAAAGTTATAGACCTGATATCATCAAGGGCGTTCAACACCCTTATCCTGTCTTTATCAAGTTTTTTTTTCGCATGGCTTCTTGGTATACCTTTCGGAATCCTTTCTGCAATAAAAAAGGATACCTTCATTGACCGATTCATTCAGTTCTTTTCCTTTATATGGATGTCATTCCCATCATTCTTTCTTGCCTTTCTTCTCCTTTTTCTCGTAGCAAAAACAGGAATCCTTCCGCCCGGTGGAACAATTTCTTCCTATTATTATCTTCTATCTCCGGCAGAAAAGGTTTACGACAGAATCGTTCATTTAATCCTACCCACCATTGTTCTTTCTTCAATTTCAATGGCTGGAATTGTAAGATTGATGAGGGGTTATTACATTCAGGCATTAAACGAGAATGCTGTTCTTTTTGCAAGAGCGAAGGGACTCCCGTTGAGAAGGGTTTATTTTGTCCATGCATTAAAACTTGCAATAAATCCATTCATAACCCTTTTGGGATATGAAATATCAAGTTTACTGAGTGGTGCTGCACTCGTTGAAACCGTTTTGAACCTTCAGGGATTGGGGACGCTCATGCTCAAAGGGGTTTTGAGTCAGGACATATATCTCATCATGGGAGGAGTGCTCACAAGTTCACTTCTTCTCATGCTCGGAAATCTCATCGCGGATATCCTGCTTCTTATTGCTGACCCGAGAACGAGGATGGAATGAAAAAAGTAACTTTCTTTTTCAGCATCTTTATTCTTTCAATCCTTTATCTTTCAGCGATTTTTGCTGACTTTATTGCACCATACGAACCCTCTCATCAGTTCAGGGATTTTCCACTTGCTCCTCCAACAAAAATCTATTTCTTTGAAAAATCAAATGTACGCATCGGTTTTCGTCCGTATATTTACAGGTATTATCTTCAAGATTCTTTGAGCAAAACATACATTGAAGACAGAGAGAAAAAATTTTATATACACTTTTTCAAAAATGGAAAACTTTTTTCTATTGAAAATGGTGGATACATATTCCTTCTTGGTTGTGACGACCTGGGAAGGGATATATTCTCAAGGCTCATTTACGGAGGAAGGATAAGTTTATCCATAGGGCTCGTCGGAGTTTTCATAAGCTTCCTCATAGGGCTCATTATTGGAAGCATATCAGGGTATTTCGGAGGAATTATTGACACGATAATAATGAGAATTACTGAAATTCTTATGTCCATACCTACCTTTTTCCTTCTCATATCCCTTTCTGTAATCATTCCAGCAAATATATCCTCTGCCATGACATTTCTTCTTATAGTAGCCATAATGAGCTTCATCGGATGGGCTTCATTTGCAAGGGTAATAAGGGGAATTGTTTTAAGCCTCAGGGAATCCGATTATGTCCTCGCCGGAAAAAGTCTTGGCGGAAGTAGCTGGTGGATAATAAGAAAACACATAATCCCTCAAACCATGAGTTACACAATAGTCGCCTGCACACTCAGTATTCCATCCTATATCCTCGGAGAATCTGCCCTGAGCATGCTCGGTCTTGGAATAAAAGAGCCAGACCCGAGCTGGGGAAATATGTTACAGAGAGCCCTAAACATAACCCTTCTCTCCCAGCACCCCTATTTAATAATTCCGGGATTTCTGATTTTTATCACCGTTATTTCATTTAACTTTCTCGGCGACCATTTGAGAGATATAATTGAACCCAAAAAACTGGATTGAACACACT
>JBBIVP010000110.1:0-4379 GCA_037439705.1 bacterium | reverse complement strand
CGATAATAAGAGCAAATATATAGGTAATCACTATCCATATTCCGGCTGAAAAAAGGGTGAAGACGAAGGCTCTTTCGGCGCTGATTTTGAGATAATGCAGTGAACCCATAAAAAATATGTAAAGGGAATAAAGGGAACCAAGCAAAGAAAGGGGAAAAAGTGGAGGATATATGTTAACAATTGAGGCGAGCCAGAAAGGTGTAACGGAATAAACCGTAAGCGCAATTGTTTTGAGACCTTTCCTTTCAAATCCAAAATATGGAGCAAGATAGGAAATCGCATAGCCGGTTATCAGATGAACAAGAATTGCTATACAGTAACCCAAAATTATGAGAAAAAAAATAACCCTCCACCATCCTATTGTATGGAGCAAATAATTTCTAAAAAGGAGAAGCCCGATGAACGAAAAAAACGGAAGTATTGCACCCAGAACAATGGCAAAAGGGAAAATGAGCTGTTTCAAAGAATCAATTTTTGCCTCTTTCCAGAACTCCGCAGGATTTAACAGCAATTTTTTAATAGTTTCAACCATATTATTCCTCCTCATCCAAAAAGGGAAATCTGTTTTGATTCTTCCTTCTTTTCCTCTTCAAAAATTTTTATCTTTCCGTAAACACCGTCATAACCAGGTTCAACTTTGACCTTTCCTTCACGGACGCGTTTTATCCCCTCCACCACCCTTGGAGGCGCAAATTTTTTCAGTTCTTCAAGCGGGGTCTCAAGAAGAACCTTTATCTCACTTCCTCCATGAAAAACTATTTTTTCATACTGTGCCTCAACAGCCTTTGAAGAAGGTTCAGCTTCTATTGCCTCTCCTATTATTTCGGCAAGTGGAACTAAATGTTTAAAATCAATGGAATTTTCCGGTTTTTCACCTTCCTTTCTGTCAGCAAGTTCTTCAACCCTGTGCAGAACTCCTATGGTGAGGTTCTTACCGCATTTAGGACATTTAGAGCCCAACTTTATGGTCTCTTTCGGATTCAAAGACACATTACATGCTCTGTGTCCATCATAGTGGTATTTCCCTTCCTCAGGAAAAAACTCAATTGTAAAAAGAAATCTCTTTTTATCCTTCTTTTTTATTGCATCAGTAATTGCTGAATAGGAAAGTTCACACTCAAACACATTGCATTCCCTTCCTATTCTTGATGGTGAGTGGGCATCTGAGTTTGAAACGAGTGTTATTCGGTCAAGAGCGGATAGCCTCCAGTTCATCGGAGGGTCCGAAGATAGTCCGGTTTCAATTGCATATATATGTTCTGCAAGCTCTCCAAAAGCCTCCTCAATAGAGTTAAACCCTGAATTGGAACCAAAAATGGAAAACCAGGGTGTCCACGCATGAGCGGGAACAAGCATGCATCTTTCATCAATTTCAAGAAGCATCTTTAAAAGGTCCTTAACAGGAAAAGTAAATGTTGGTCTTCCATCAGCAAGGAGGTCGCCCTTTTTTGAAAGGGATTTATTTATTTTCTCCGCTGTTTCAAAAGATGGAGCAAGAATTATAGAATGAATTCTCCTCATCATTCCGTTCTGTGTGAATATGTTGGAAACCTCTGTGGTCAAAATAAACCTTGGAAAACCTGTTTTTCCCTTCGGTTTATATAGCCCCTCTTCTGCTTCTTCAAGTTCTCTTTTGAGTTCTGAAAAGTAAATCGGATGGGTGAAATCTCCAGTTCCAAGAAGATTAATTCCCTTCATCTCAGCCCATTTTGAAAGCGACCGAACCTCCATATCCTTTGAAGTGGCTCTTGAGTATTTTGAATGTATGTGAAAATCCGCTACTATTCTCACAGTTCAACCTTAATGCATGTAAGGGTATCAGTAATTCCCTTGAGTTTCCTTATCTTTGAGACAACGACCTTGGCAAGAGAATTCACATCATCAGCCTCAACTTCCACAATAAGGTCGTATGGACCAGTTACTGGTGAAATACCTTTTACCCCCTTTATCTTTTTAATCCCCGCAATTATTGGTTCAATGGAACCTGCTGTTTTAATAAGGACAAAAGCTGATACCATCGTTTCACCTCCTTTCTTAAAAATATCCTGAAATATATCCCATTATCCTCAAAGGCTGCTTTTCACCGCCAAATATGTAAGTTTCATTGGTACCAGATGTTGCTGAACCTCCAGGATACTGTCTCTCCTGCTGGTTCAGGAGGTTGTATCCAATTAAACCTATTTCAAATCGCTCCTTTGAAAGCAAAAATGCAAGCCTTGTATTGAGAATGAAGAGATCTTCCAATTCATAACTTTTTGTTGGATTGACATTTTCTATATCCTTTGAAGGGTCTCTCCAGACCATGAAGGTTCTGTTAGAAATATAATTGCCCGTAAGTGAAAACAATAACCAGTTTACCGGTCTAAATATGAATCCCGCATTCGCCTTGTGCACGGGATACTCTTTCAAAATGTCCCCCTTTCTGTAAATATACTCATTTGGAACTCTCTCAAAATCATTCAAAGCAGTAATGTATTGATAGGAATAATTTGCAAAGAGGGTTAGTTTTTTGGCGATTATACTTTCTATGGAAAATTCTCCGCCAATAGAACTGGCATCAAACTTAAAGTTCTGAAATTGTTTTGTTGTATAGTTGAATCCTATGGCGTCCTCAAACCTGCTATAATAGGCAGAGATATCAATCTTCAAATTTTTAAGAATCCTTCCCGAATACCCTATCTCACCCGAATTGAATGTCTCATTGTAGGACATAAGCATTGAGTCTGAAATTGGAACGCCCGAAATTGGCTCACCATTTTCATCAGTAAACCTCATCTCATACTCAAGAAATGCTGGTTTTCTATATGCCCTTCCTCCTGTAAGCCTCAGAACATGGTTTTCACCAAGGATAAAAACCAGACTTCCCCTGGGACTGATTGTATAAAGCCAGTCAGGTTGAACCTTGTCGTTGTAATCATACCTTACTCCAAGGGTTATCCTTAACCATTTAAGAATATCCGTATCATCCTGTAGAAATACACCAATTCTGTTTTCAATAATATCTCCGTAGAAAAATTGTTCGGACCTGTAACTGTTCAACCTGTAATTTAATCCTCCTATCAGTGTTCCCCTTGAATAGTTCCATGTTCCCTGAAGGGTCATATCAGCAGTATCATTTTCCATTGTGGTTTCTTTAAACGTATCATAAAAGACCTTTTCCTCTGGTTTTATATAAAACCAGGTCCTGTTCCAGTACGCCTCAGCCTTTATGAAATCCGTTCCACCACCGAATCTGAAGTGCCATGTGATAAGGGGGTCCTCTCGAAAAACACAGAATGGGGTAAAATAATTTCCTTTTCCATAGGTAAAACTCGCATCCGAAAAAATAAACCCGTTCTCACCGATTGTTCTTTTGAGTTTGAAAAACAACCCTTCATTCAGAAGGTCATTTCCGAGGGTTGATTCAAAATAGTATGAAGAACGATGGATAACAGAAAACCTGTACTGAGATTTTTCAGTTTTTCCCGCATAGGAAATGCTTCCTCCGGTGGTAAAGGGAGCATCTCCTATTTTTGTATTTATGTTAAAACCCTTATATTTCTCAGGGTCTTTGGTAACGATGTTTATAACACCTGAAAATGCATTTGGACCATAAAGGGAACCTCCAGGTCCCCTTACAACCTCTATTCTCTCTATGTCCTCAGGTGCAACTGGAAGAAATTCCAAGAGAGGTGCTCCAATCATTTCAACATTTACTTCCCTTCCGTCAATGAGAACGACAATAAGGTTGTTAAACTCGTCAGAAAATCCCCTTATACCTACCACTGTAAAGCTTGGATAAAGATTGAATACCTCCATACCAGGCATATTTCTTATTATTTCTGTTATTGAAATAGCGGGCAGTCTTTTTATATCATCAGATGTAATAACGGAAACGGTTACCGGTGCTTCTCTTGCCTTCTGTTCCTTCTTCGCAGCAGCAAAAACTATCTCTTCCTGCTCAAAAATAGCGAGTTCCTCTTCAAGGGCCGGAATATACTCAAACTCCTCAACCTCTCCAATAAGAACCTTCTGCGGTCTTCTCGGATTGGCAAAGACATTGTGCCTTCCTTCATATATGTTTATAACCTCTATGTAATATTCAAAACCGGGCTCTACAACATATTCTCCTGGAATTGTTCCATAGAACCTTTCCTTCTTAAGAATCATCTTCTGACGAATGAATTTTTCCTCTCCTATTTTTCTGTAAAAAAGGTATGCACTTTTAACTTTGTCAAGGGGCATCACCTCAATCCACAATTGAAGTGGTTTACCCTCTTCCGGTTTTTCAGGAGGAATATGGTTTATCTCAAAGGAGATTATCTCGTATGCAAAAACTGAACCTGCAAAAAGAAGTGTTATTAAAGCCTTCTTCAAAATGAAATGCCTCCGCTGATAAG
>JBBIVP010000109.1:0-7378 GCA_037439705.1 bacterium | reverse complement strand
TTAAATTTTCTCATTCAAACTCATAAAATGTCGCATAAGTATATAACTTATACAAAAATTTGACAAAAGGAATTTTTGATGATATACTATAAATATGAAAGTAATAATAAAAATTGGAGGGAGTGGCATAATAGTTTTTGCATTGGCTCTTTTCTTTTCAAAAACTCATTTCACTTATGCTCAGGAAGAAGAAATGCTTGAGGAGGAAGTAGGGGAGGAGGTGATTGGTGAAGAGGAGGAGTTTGAAGAAGAGTCTACTAAAGAGGTAGTTACCGAAACGGAAGAAGAGGAGGTTGAAGAGGTTAAGGGGACAGAAGAAGAGGAAGAATTGGTCACAGAGGAGGAAGAGTTGGTTCCTGAAGAAGAAGTGGTTGAAAAGAAGCCGGAAGAGAAAGTTCCTCCGGAGAAGCCTTCAGAAAAAAAGGAAGAGGTGGTTACCGCACCTGAGGAGGAAGAGGTTGTAGAGGAAGCAGAGGAAGCAGAGGCACCCGAAGAAGGAGTAGCTGCTCCTCCAGCAGGAGCTCCGCCTGTTGAGGAAGAGGTAGAGGAAGAAGTTGCTCCACCGGAGGAGGCAGTGGCAGTTCCTCCAGCTCCAGCAGAAGTTCCGCCGGTTGAGAAAGAGGGGGTAAAAGAAGTGGTTCCAGCTGAAGAAGTAGTACCACCACCTCCAGTGGTAGTTAAAAAAGAAGTCCCGGAGAAACTTCCTTCTGCTCTTACAGAGGAGGAGATGAACGCAAAACCTCCAGTAGTAGCAGTTCGTCCAACTCCTTCACTTTCTGCTCAGCCATCTTTACTCTTGAGAACAAAATATGGATATGTGGTGGCTTTTTTATATCAGCAATTTAACTTTCCGGTGAAATATACAGTGAAAGAAGGTGACGATTTGCATCTTCTTGCCGCTAAATTTTATGGAAATGCAAGGTTGTGGAAGATGATTTATTCAGAAAACAAGAAGATAATAGGACCCAATCCAAATGTGTTGACTCCTGGTATAACAATTACTATTCCTCCTCTTTCCTTCATCTATTGAGCATTTGCTGAAGAAGGATATTTCTCTTCTTTTTCTTCTCTATTTCGTTTCTACAGGAATAAGTGGAATTGCTTTATTCTTCATAATAAAAATATTCTCTCCAGAAATAGAGGGGTTTGTTCCTAAAAATGCATCAGTCATAATTGGAATTTATGTCGTCCCCTCATATTTCATATATTTTTTTCCTTTTGTTACATTTCTTTCGTCAATTTTGCTTCTCGGAAAACTGGCACTTGAAAATTTTCTTCTCGCAGGAGTATCTCTCGGTATGAGTGCATGGAGGATTGGTAAACCCTTGTTCATTATTTCTATCTTTATAACAGGAATTTCATATATGTTTTCCATTTATATTGGTCCCTGGGGGTGGAAGAAATTTGAAAAAAAATACGAGGAAATACAGGTTGAATCAATAATAAGTTATGGGACATTTCGTACTTTTGAAAATACAAGTTTTTTTGTTGAAAGGAATGAAGGAAATCTTTTAAAAAACATTTTTCTTAGTTATAAAGAGGAGAGGGGAGAACTTTCTCTTTTTTCCAGAGAAGGTTTTGTTGATGGTGGAAAAATAGTGCTCAGGAAAGGGTCAGGGGCTTTATATTCCAAAGATAAATTTTACTTTTTTGAATTTGATGAAATGAAATTTCCGGTTTCCATATTCACTGAAAAGATAAAGAAGAAATTTTTTAAAAAGTCCCTATCTATCAAAGAGCTTTTCCGGTTCGCAAAGGAATTAAAAAAAGCGGGATATAATCCAAATCCAGTTATAGTTGAGGCACTTGAAAGGCTTATTTATCCTTTCAATACTTTTCTTTTTGCAATTTTTTCCATTCCTCTTGGATTTGCGCTTACGGAAAGAAAGTTTTCTTTCACTCTTTTACTTGGCTGTGTAATTTATTTGTCCTTTTTCTCTTTTTACGCGGTTCTTAAAGTTTTATCAAATAAGGGAGTGGTAAATCCTTTCATAGGCATTCCTTTTCCAACAGGTTTTGGTTTAATTATTGTTTTCATACGGATTAAAAACAAGAAGAATTACTTAAAAGGATGTGAATTTACAGGTTCATAATGAGAAGCCATCTTCTGTTCATAATTCTTTCATCTTTTGTGTTTTCTTCTCTTATAAGTACCATTTTTTTTGTTGAACTTTTGAGAATTCCTGATAAGCCTTCTCAAGTTTGGGGCCTTATTTTCTGGAAGTTTCCTGCTCTGTTTTCTTTTTCTATACCATTTTCTGTTTTTGCTGGTATTTTCATTTCCTATTACTTTATGAAAATAAGAAATGAACTTATGGCACTTCCGTCCATCGGGTTTGATGGCAAATTTCTATTCAAAAATTCAATTCCCATTTTTCTTTTGATATGCCTTTTTCTTTTTATTTTCATGGAGGGAATAGTGGTGAAAAGTGAAAAGAGATTTCTTGAAATTAAGAGCCTTTACAAAGAGGAAATTACTGTGCCCAAAACCGACTACTGGACAAAAAGGAAAAATTATATATTTCATTTTGGGAGTATATTTCCCGAGAAGGGCTTAATTTTTGATATTGAGATTTTTTTTATTGATGAGGGCAGAATCACATCTCTTATTAAGGCTAAAATGGGAAAAATTGATGAAGATGGAATTATGATAGAAAAGGCGAGGATATATAAATATGGCTTTCCAGCAGAAATGACAGATTCATTAAAAATTCCCATTAATGGTTTCTTGTTAGAGAAAAGGTTTTCTGAAAGTGAGATTTTTGCTCTTTCCCTTTTTGAACTTTGCAGAATGAAAAAGATACTGGAAAAAGAGGATATTGATACTTCTATTTACAGAAATTTTATATGGACAAAACTTATATTTATTAGCATTTCCTTTATAGGAGGCATTTCTTCCATTGGTATTCCTTATGCAGGAGAGATATTCACTTTTTCTCCGTTTCTTAAATCCATAGGATTATTCTTTCTTTCAGTTTTTTTAATTTTTTTAACACTTGCTTTATCATTTAGGGGATTTATTCATCCATTTTTTGTAATTATGATTGCAGTTTTTGAGTGCGGAGCTATATCTTATTATTTAAATAGGTGTTTTCAAGGGAGAAAAATTTGAAATTTTGCTTGTGGCCTTTACAATTAATTCACCTGCATTTGGCCGTATATATTTTTGTCCATGTTTTAAATATGTGAATTGATAACTTTAAGTATTTCTTTTTGTTTTCCTTTATTCCCAATCATAACAAACTCGCCAAAAAATGATTCCTGTCTTTTTCAGAGATCATTATAAAATTTTCTTGACCGGTCAGTCCTTCTGTGGTAAAAGAGAAAAAAACTTGTAGAGAGGAAGGGCGGATGAAGAAGGTTAAAGTAATAAACATTATTCACCTATTGGTAACAATTTTTATTTTACTTCTTGTTCCGGTGGAAGGCAAAGGATATTTCAGAAAGAAGGTAATAGGCTTTAAGTCCTTCTCACTTGGTGGAGGTGGTTTTTTTTATTCGTTTAATTCCAGAAATATAGGTGATTTTATTTCTTCCCAGTTAAGGTTTATGTTTACATTTTTTGATCCTGGTATAGGTTTTGGTATAAATATAGGTGCCTATCAGTTCTCTCTTTTATCAGACGATTATAAAGATTCTATACCTATTTTTCATCCATACCTTGTATTCAGCAAACATATTGCTAATCAGGTTCAAATATTTTTATACGGAGGAGGAGGATTTATCAGATTTCAGTGTGTAAAGGGTTTATGCGATGACCCTCAACCGGTCAATGGATGGGGTGGAGAAGCTGAGGCTGGATTGGGCATCGCGCTTGCAAAATTTCTTTCTCTTGAAGGAGGAGTAAACTGGGGTTTCCCGCCTTCTCCTTTTGATAACTTTCGGAATTTGTTTATGAGAGTGACAACAGGGTATTTTTCTTCAAGATACAGGTCAGTGGAAAATCCCTCGCTGGAAATAAGCAGTATTAAATTTTCAGATAGAAATGGAGATGGTGTTTTGGAAGTGGGTGAGGATGGGGCCATAATAGTGAGATTGTATAATTCAGGAAGGATTCCTGCGGAGAATACCACGGTATATCTTTTGGAAGGGTTAAAGGGTTTGTTTGATGTTCTCTCTCTTAAGTATAAAGAGGTTGAGGTGGGAGTAATTGATAAGGACATCTATAAGGATGTGGTGTTTAGTGTGGGTATAAAAGAATCTGTGGACCTATCACGCATCATTATTCCTGAGGAATGTGTAATTTATGCTTATGCAGAGTGTAAGGACTGTGAGAAGGTGAAGAGCAGTGTAAGTTTGAAACTTTCAAGTAAAAGGTTCCTTGAGAAAAAAGAAGAAGCAGAAATCCAGAGGGTAGGAGAAATTGAGAAACCTGTTGAGATGGGAATTCCTACTCCACTATATTTGGAGGAAAAAATTGAAGAACCTGTTCCCCATTTTCAACCCAAAGGTGTGACCGCTGTGATAGGTAAAGTAAATCTGGATGATTCCGAGGGTAATAACAATGGAGTTTTAGAGTTTGGGGAGCAGGCTTTTTTGAAAGTGGAGATAATCCCTGATTTCTCTCAATCTTTTACTGCTTTCGCCTCGCCGGTCAAGTCTCCTTATTGTTTTACAATTACAGAGAATCAACAGTCTCTTGTTCAAAAAGAAGATAAGCATATTCTGTTAATACCTATTAAACTTGTAAGCAAATGTCCATTACAATCTACTGATGTCAATTTGGGGGTTAGTGTTTATCCAGAGGGTGAAGAACCAATTTTGTTAGGTGCGTCCGCCAGAATAAATACGGCGGTAAGGTGCGGTATACCTCATGAGAAGTGCTGGGTGTTAATAAAGGTGAAGGGGAGATATAAGGAAACTGTGTATTCTTCAGCATCTGATGCTGTTGAAGGAAGGAAAAATGTTGCCCTTGTTGATGAACATACGATTGGTGAGAGGATAAACAGGTGCATTGAAGGAGTGAACCTATCAGGCATAAACATTGGCACAGAGATAGAGCAGTTGAAGTTGCTTGGCATAAGATGGAGTATGGAGATAAAAGTTGAAACAATTAAAAAAGGATTATTGAATTTGGCGAAAATGTGCATATACGAGGTTGAAGTTCATAGCAATCTGTATGAGGTTTCAGAAAGGGGATTTTCTGAACTTCACAGGTCCGGAAAATCTAAATGTTTCTTGGTTGAACCTACATCTACGGATATAAGCGAAATTGTTCGTTCTACGGTTCTTGAACTTCTTAACAGAGTAGAGTGTAGATAATCTCTCTCACTGTGTCCTTCAGCACTCCTAAGTTTATAAAAACAGGGCAATTTTAGTTAATTCACTTTTTTTCCTCATACTCAGCATCAATTACATCATCTTTTTCGGTTTTGTTTTCGCCGTCTCCCTTTGATGAACCCGTTGTTCTTCCAGCAGAGGCTGCTCTGTAGAGAATTTCTGCAATTCTGTGTGAGGAAGTGGTTATTCTGTTTATGGCATTTCTCAATTGATATATGTCGTTTAAATCCTTTACCTTTTTTCCTTCGTTTATTGCTTCCTCTATTGCTCTTATTTCTGCTTCAGGTATTTTGTCTCTGTGCTCCCTAAGAAGTTTTTCAGTTTGATAAATGAGTCCGTCAAGCTGGTTTCTTGTATCTACTACCTCTTTCATCTTTCTGTCTTCCTCGGAATGGATTTGAGCTTCTTCTATCATCTTTTTTATTTCTTCCTCTGTTAAACCGCTTGATGCTGTTACTGTGATTTTTTGTGCTTTACCAGTTGCCAAGTCTTTTGCTGATACATTCAAAATCCCGTTTGCATCTATGTCAAATGTCACCTCTATCTGAGGGATTCCTCTTGGAGCAGGGGGTATTCCTTCAAGTCTGAATTTTGCAAGGGTTCTGTTGTCCTTAGCAAGGGGTCTTTCTCCTTGAAGGACATGGATTTCTACAGTAGTTTGATTGTCCTCAGCGGTAGTAAAAATTTCTGATTTTCTCACAGGTATTGTTGTGTTCCTTTCAATAAGTTTTGTCATTACTCCTCCAAGTGTTTCTACTCCAAGAGAAAGCGGAGTGACATCAAGAAGGAGTATGTCTTTTACATCTCCCCTGAGGACTCCCGCCTGAACCGCAGCACCAGCTGCAACTACCTCATCTGGATTTACCCCTTTATAAGGCTCCTTTGCGAAATACTCTCTGACGAGTTCCTGAACCCTGGGAATTCTTGTTGAACCTCCTACAAGCACAACTTCATCTATCTGGGATGGCTTTAAGCCAGCATCTTTTAGTGCCTGTTCAACAGGTCCCAGAGTTTTTTCAATTAAATCCTGAACGAGCGATTCAAACTTTGCTCTTGTTAATTTTAAAAGGAGATGTTTTGGTCCCGTGTGATCAGCGGTGATGAAGGGAAGGTTGATTTCTGTCTCTTTAAGTGTTGAAAGTTCTATTTTTGCTTTTTCCGCAGCTTCTTTCAGTCTCTGCATTGCCATTCTATCTTTTGAAAGGTCTATGCCATTTTCTGACATGAATTCCTCAAGAATCCATTTTATAATCCTTTGGTCAAGGTCGTCTCCTCCGAGATGGGTATCTCCGTTTGTGGCTATAACCTCAACGACATTATCTCCAACCTCAAGAATTGATATGTCAAATGTTCCACCCCCAAAGTCATAAACTGCAATTTTATGATTTTTCTTTTTCTCCAGTCCATAAGCGAGAGCAGAGGCAGTTGGTTCATTTATTATCCTTTTTACATCAAATCCAGCAATTCTTCCTGCATCCTTTGTCGCCTGTCTCTGTGAGTCGTTAAAATATGCAGGGACAGTTATTACTGCTTCTGTGATTTTTTCCCCGAGAAATGCCTCCGCATCTTTTTTTATTTTCTGGAGCACAAGGGCTGAAATTTCCTGAGGAGCATATACCCTTCCTGTTGCTGGACATTCCAACCTTGCGTCATCATGAGGACCTCTCTCCACCCGATATGGAACCATTTTTATTTCTTCTTGGACCTCATCATATCTTCTTCCAATAAACCTTTTTACTGAAAAAAAGGTATTTTCAGGATTTGTGATTGCCTGTCTTTTTGCAAGTTGTCCCACGAGAACCTGGCCATCTTTTGTAAATGCTACCACCGATGGTGTAAGATTTGACCCTTCTGCATTTGGAATTATCTTTACCTGTCCACCTTCATAATATCCGGCTACCGAATTGGTGGTTCCAAGGTCAATTCCTATTATTCTTCCCATTTTTAACCTCCTGCTTATTTCTTGTAGATAAAGTAATCAAGTTTTAAAAGATGTCAATTTTTCTTGCATAGAGTTCTAATTTAGATAGAATAACTTATACAAATACTTGACAATTATTGTAAAAGGAATATAATAATATATTTAAGAAATGCCGAC
>JBBIVP010000108.1:0-7390 GCA_037439705.1 bacterium | reverse complement strand
GTATTGGTTTGTGAAAATTGAAATTTTTGCCCATTTAAAAATTTTTAATTTTGTCTTATGTCGAGGAAATCAAAAATTCCTTCAAAAAAATCTACAAAAAAACCCACTTTTTCAGAACACTCTTAAAAACAATGTTTTAAGCGTACAATTTCATAAGCCCTAACTTTATGATAAAATCAAAAAAAGAGGAGATATGAAGGAAGTAGTAATAATAGGAAGTGGAATTGGGGGAAGTGCAATAGGAGCGCTTCTCGCAACAAAAGGGGATTTTAAAATTTCCCTTTTTGAAAAAAACAAACTCATCGGCGGAAGATATGCTTCATATAAAAGGGAAAACTTCAAAATGGATGTAGGATGTCACATAATTGCCAACTGTGAGAACGGAACGATGGGAAAAGTTCTATCAATTATAGGTGAGGAGGTAAAATGGTCTTATACAAGAAAACCAGGACCAGTTTTCTTCTTCAAAGGTGAATGGCTGAAATTCCCGAGCGAAGTGGGCAAACTTGGTCTTTCCGAAGCGGACCTTCAAAATATTTTCAAGATGTATCAGGACATATCAGACCTTTCAGAAGAGCAGTTAAAAGAGTTAGACAAAATTGATGTGTTATCTTTTTTGAGAAGATATGTATCCAACCCGAATGTAGAGGCAATAATGGGATTTCTCATGGGGATGTATTTCGTTGTTCCACCCGATAAAACTCCTACGGGAGAATGGATAAGGTGTCAGCAGGAGATGCAGAAAAATCGGACAAGTGGATACCCCGTAGGAGGAACGGGCGCTATTCCTGAAACCTATGTAAATTATATGAAAAAGAAGGGTCATCTTGTCTTAACGGAAGCAAGAGTAGAAAAAATAATAGTTGAAGGAAAAAAGGTGAAGGGAGTGATTGTAAATGGCAAAAGGGTATCTGCTGACATTGTGATTTCAAACGCGGACATTAAGACAACTGTTTTGAAACTTGTAGGAGAAGATAATTATCCAAAAGAGTTCGTAGAGAAAATAAAGTCATATTATTTTACTCCACCAACCTTTATCCTGAAAGTGGCTGTTGACAAGAAGGTAACCGATAAAAAACTGGTTATGTATATAGGAAGAACGGATTTTGAAAATTTGAAAAGGGAAATTGAATCCGGAATTGTTCCTGAAGAGGCAGCCTTCCTGATGATTCCGGTAATCTCAAACCTTGACCCGACATCCTGTCCGGAAGGGAAAGAACTTATATATGCCGGATGGGGATGCACATACGAACCCGGGAAAAAATATGACTGGAAACCATGGGAAGACGCAATAATGAGAGTTCTTCTTGAAGTGTTCCCCGAAATAGAAGGGCATATAATCTGGAAAGAAACAGCATCGCCCCAATTCATAGATTCCCTTTTCAATGAGATGGGAAATCCAATAGGAGTTGCACAGAGCATTGACCAGATTGGCGAGAACCGTCCTCCCATAATTGACCAGCACATAGAAGGACTATTTTACTCCAGCGCCGATTCCGGACAGCACGGTATAGGAGGTGAACTTGCTGCTGATGCAGCGTTGAGGCTTTTTGAAATTCTCACCTGAATGGTAAAAGTAAAAATATGTGGAATAAAAAGGCTTGAGGATGCGATGCTTGCCTGCGAATTCGGAGCGGATGCCTTTGGATTTGTTTTTTACAAAAAGAGTTTGAGATTCATTTCTCCATCTTCTGCCTGGAAGATAATAAAAAAACTACCTCCCTTTATATCTCCTGTCGGAGTTTTCGTCAACCCTTCAATTGAAGAATTGAAAAGTGCGATAGAATTGAGCGGAATTCAAAAGGTCCAGCTCCACGGAGAAGAAAATCCTGAACTGGTTGAAGAGCTGAAGCTTCCGGTAATTAAGGCATTTAGAATTGAAGATAAAATTGACCAGAAAGAACTGAAGAAATGGGAAAAAGTGGCATCCGCATTTCTTCTGGAAGGAAAAAGCGAGAAGGGATATGGAGGAACAGGAACTCCCTTTGATTACAGAATGGTCAAGCCCTTCACGAAGGATTATAGAATAATAGTTGCTGGAGGATTGAACCCATCAAATGTAAAAAAGGTGGTCAGAATGGTAAGACCCTACGGAGTTGATGTTTCCTCTGGAGTAGAGATATCACCTGGAATAAAATCTCCGGAACTGATGAAGGAGTTTATAAAAAATGCAAAATCTGCCTGACAAAAATGGACACTTCGGAGAATTTGGAGGAAGGTTTGTTCCTGAAACCCTTATGTCTGCACTGATTGAACTTGAAAAAGAGTATCAGAGGCTGAAAAGAGATAAAAATTTTAAAAAAGAACTTGACAGGCTTTTAAGGAATTATGCAGGTCGTCCAACTCCGCTTTACCTTTCTCCTTCCCTTAGCGAGCTTGTAGGAGGAAAGGTTTATTTGAAAAGGGAAGACCTGTGTCACACAGGCGCTCACAAAATAAACAATACTCTCGGACAGGGTCTGCTTGCAAAAATGATGGGAAAGGAAAGGGTAATTGCTGAAACAGGTGCGGGGCAACATGGTGTTGCAACTGCTACCGTAGCAGCCATGCTCAAACTTAAATGCACCATCTATATGGGTGAAGAAGACATACAAAGGCAGAGGTTGAACCTGTTCAGAATGAAACTTCTTGGAGCAGAAGTCTGTCCTGTTGTTTCGGGTTCAAAAACCTTAAAGGATGCAATGAACGAGGCAATAAGGGACTGGGTAACAAATGTTAGAAATACCCATTACATCATTGGTTCTGTTGCAGGTCCACATCCCTATCCAATGATTGTAAGGGATTTCCAGTCGGTTATCGGAAAAGAGGTGAGGGCTCAGATTATGGAAATGGAGGGAAGGCTTCCGGATTATCTTATAGCCTGTGTTGGAGGAGGAAGCAACGCAATGGGACTTTTCTATCCTTTTCTAAAAGAAAAAGGCGTGGGTCTTATCGGGGTTGAAGCGGGAGGACTCGGGCTTTCAACCGGAAAACACGGAGCCTCTCTTACAGCAGGAAAAAAAGGAGTCCTTCACGGCTCTCTAACCTATGTGCTTCAGGAGAAGAACGGACAGATAAAAACAGCCCATTCCATCTCTGCAGGACTTGATTATCCTGGGGTAGGACCTGAGGTCGCCTATTTAAAAGAAATTGGAAGGATTGAGGTCCATTCCGCAAGCGATAATGAAGCAATCAACGCTTTCAGATTTCTTTCAAGAGAAGAAGGAATAATTCCAGCACTTGAACCCTCTCATGCAATTGCCTTTCTCATGAGGGAAAGGAAAAGGTTTAAAAACAAACTCCTTGTCATAAACCTTTCAGGAAGGGGAGACAAGGATGTTGAAATAGCAATGAAGTTTCTGGAGGATTTTTGAAGATGAAAATAGCAATAGGAAATGACCACAGAGGATTGGAGTTAAAAAAGGCTATAAAAATATATCTTGAAAAAAAGGGAATAGAGGTAATAGATGAAGGTTGCGATTCTGGAAGTTCTGTTGATTATCCCGATTTCGCAAAGAAGGTCTGTCTTTCCATAAAAAATGGAAAGGCTGAAATGGGAATTCTTATATGTGGGACAGGAATAGGAATGTCAATAACCGCAAATAAGTTCAGGGGAATAAGAGCTGCACTGGCTCTTGATGAGTTCATGGCGGAAATGGCATCGAATCACAACAATGCCAATGTCCTGTGTCTTTCCGCATCATATACATCTCCAGAAAAAGGAATTGCCATTGTGGAAAAATGGCTTAATACTCCATTCAGCGATGAAGAGAGGCACAGGAGGAGGGTGGAAAAGATAAAAAGAATTGAAGTAGAAAATGCTGGAGATCCCTGAAAGGCTTGAGAAATGGATAATATATCAACTCGGTCTTGAAGGTATATACGAAATCGGTGAGAGGGGGTTCAAGAAAAAAATTGAGGAATTGAGGGAAACCCTCTTTCAGCTTTCTGAGATTTTTATACATAAAAGGGCATCGGTAAAAGAGGAATTTGATGAAAAATTTGAAAAGGCTTATCTTGCCTTTTTTTCACCACTGAGCTATTTAAAAACCCTGTGTGTTCTTAGAGAGACATTTACATTTTTGTCGGTTAAAAAAAATATGAGGATTCTTGATGTAGGAGCCGGGCAGGGTGCCGGTTCTTTCGCAGGATTTGAAGTTATAAAGGAACTGGGAGAAAGACCCTCTGAAATTGTATGTATTGACAGAAGGAGTCCTTCTTATAACATCCTTGAAGGATTAAACCTTCCCCATCAATACAAGATAATGGATGTGGAGGATTTTGGAATAAGAAAAATGGGAAACTTTGATCTTATTCTCATCATAAATTCCCTGACAGAGGCTTTTGGGTTTAACATAGAGTTTCTCTGGATAAAAATCTCCCTCATATTTGACCAGCTTCTCTCCGAAAATGGCATTCTCGTAATTATTGAACCGGCTCTTAAGGATTCCACGAGATGCTTAATGAAGATAAGGGACATATTTTTTAAGGAGAGACAGGAAGGAAGCATAATCGCTCCCTGCATTCTCATAAGGGAATGTCCGATGCTGAAAGTTTCAACGAGAAACGAATGGTGTCATTTTTCTCTCAGATGGGAACCCGTTCGTTTCATGGAACTCATAAACAGGGAACTGGGAAGGGAAATAGAGCATCCCAGATTTTCCTATCTCACAATTTTCAAGGGAAAATTTTCATTTCCAGAGAATTATCTGGAGGGTGGAAGGGTTGTGAGCAATCTCAGAATGGAAAAGGGAAAAAAGAGGTTTTACCTCTGTAAAAAAGAAAGGTATCTGTGTTTTGAAAGGCTTGAGAGAGACGCTTCTCCAAAGAATCAACCGATTGATGAAATTTCAAGGGGAGATATTGTAAAAATAGACGAAAAAACCTGTGAGATGAAAGGTGAAAATTGTAGAATAAAAAAAGATACATCCTTAGAGATTTTAAAAAAATTGTAATAAGTGGAGAGGTGGCTGGTCAGGAGATGAAGAAAATTTCTCTTGACATTTTTTGAAGGGTTTGAAAGAATTTATAAAAAAGGAGGTGTGTTATGAAAAAGGTAATAGGGGTAATGGCAATGCTGGTAATGCTCGGTTGTGCGGAGGGAGGGAAGGAGGTTCCGAAGGAATGCGCATGGGAAGGAGATTGTCCTTCAGGATGGACAAAGGATGGAAACACCTGTGTCTACAACGGAGAGACAGTGAGCATAGAGGGAAATGTGGAGGTGTATATTCTGGGGACAAAGGTTTCTGGTGCGGTAGTAAAAATTATGGATTATGACACCCTCATCCCTCCCTGTGGTGTATCTGATGAGAATGGATTTGTAAGAATAGAAGGTATTCCAAAGGGAACGGATGTTACAGCGGTTGTGAGCGCAGGACCTGAAAAAGACGCCTTTGGAAATCCAACCTATTATTTTCACTTTGTAGGAGGACCGGTTGAGAAAGATATAACTGGAGAAACTTTCGTTCACATAAGTTCAACCCTTGCAAGTACGTTTCTTGGTATCCTCGGGATTGATAAGATAGAAGAAGGGCATGGGGTTGTAGCGGGATTGATAATAGAAGATCCGCAATTGCCCAAATATGTGGAAGGAGCGACAGTTCCTATAAGCAATGCGGATGATTTAACAAGGTATTTTTATGTATCCGGAGGCATGCCTCCCGAACTCCTGGACAAAACCGATGAATCCGGAACATTCATAGTTGGAAACGCTCCTCCTGGCGAAGCTGTGATCACTGCTTACGCAGGGACTCCAACTGCTCCAATAGGCTCCACAAATCTTGTTGTTTATGAAAATTCCGTTGCCATCGCAAATATCCTGAAAAAGTGAAATGTGACATATAGATTAATTCTGTTATCAATTCTCCTTCTGAGTAAGGAGGATTTTTCGGTTCTGAAAGACTATCTCTCGAGAGGAGAAATTATCCTGGTTGAGAGCGAAAAGAAAAACGGAAGGGAGTTCGTTGAAGCAATAGTTCTCGTTCATGCACCACCTAAAAGGGTTTACGGGGTTATAACTGATTTTGAGAGATATCCCGATGTATTTTCCGATGTGAAAAGGGTGGATATAATTGAAAAGTCTCATAATACAATCACTGCCAGATTTCATCTTAAATCAGACCTTGCGATAATTCCTGTAAAGATATCCTACACTATCAAGTATTACCTTAAGGAAAATGAGGTCACATGGGATTTCATTAAAGGAGACCTCTCCTACAGCGAGGGTTTCTGGAGGCTTTATCCCCTGGATGATAAAACCGTGGTTGTCTACAGGCTTTCCTTTGATATAAAACCTCCTAACTTTTTTGTAAAGGCAGTTTACGAATTTGTTACGAAAAACAGACCGATTCTTGGGACAGCAGCCCTTACATCAGCAGTTCTTGTGACAGTTCGGGCGATAAAGTTAAAGGCAGAAACAGGGATAGGTTTTGAAAAGAAGAGGGAAAAGTATGAATTTTAAAAATAAAGCATGGTATTTAATTCTTTTTCTTGTTTCATGTGGTGAGGAAAAAGTGGACCTCACGCCTTTTGAAGAAGGAAAATTCACAGTTGGAGTTGTCACATACACTTTTTACGATACCTCAAGGAAAACCCCGGCTACAGAAAGTTTTCCAGAGGAGAATTCAAGAACCCTTGTTACAGAGATATGGTATCCTGCATTAAGTGGAAGCGCATCAAAACCAGAAAGAAATGCAACTCCTTATGTGGAAGAAGGACCGTATCCACTGATAATTTTTGCTCATGGAGCTATGTCTTTTAGAAACCAGTCCAGTTTTATTTGCAAACATCTTGCAAGTCACGGATATGTAGTTTTTTCTCCGGACTTTCCTCTTTCATCCTTTAAAAAATTTGTAGGCATGAATCCAGCAGATGTGATAAACCAGCCAGGTGATGTAAGCTTTTTGATTACAAAAGCAATGGAACTCTCATCAAAAGAAGACAATATTCTGTATAATATGATTTCTAATGAAAAAATAGGACTAACAGGACATTCTCTTGGAGGTCTAACTTCAATCCTTGCTGGATTTTATGATGGGGTAAGGGATGAAAGGATAAAAGCAGTTGCTCCGATTTCGCCTTTTGCATGCTTTTTGAAGAAGGAGGTCTTTGAGGGAAAGTCCCTTCCATTACTAATTTTAGGCGGGGATAAAGATATGTTCGTGAGGTTTGATACAAACATAGAGAGAATATACGATTATGCGGAATCTCCCAAGTTTATGATACTTCTCAAGAATGGCACCCATGTGGGGTCGCTGGATTTTGATATGTCTGAACCTTTTGTGTTTACAATTTTCAGGAGCATTATGAAAGCGATGGCGACCGAGGAGGCAGAAAATTCTTTTTATAACTTCCTCAATACCATCGGCGATACCTCACAATGTGAAAACCTTGGCGAGAATTATCTTGAAAG